>JASEHP010000003.1 GCA_030018605.1 Thermodesulfovibrionales bacterium | reverse complement strand
CAGTAAAAACCGTCAGACGAGGTTCTATTGTGTATACCGATAAATTCAAAAGCTATGATGCCCTTATGTTTTGCGGATACAGACATTTGAGGGTTGACCATGGCAAACGCTTCGCCATAGGCAAGGTCTACATCAATGGACTTGAGGGCTTCTGGAGTTATGCTAAAGAGAGGCTTATAAAGTTTCATGGCGTATCAAAAGAAAAATTTCCTTTATATTTAAAAGAAATGGAATTTAGATATAATAATAGACATAAAAACATATTCGCTATATTGGTTCAAAATCTATGTAATACGGTGCCAAATCGTTTATAATTACCTATTCAAATAGGGGAATCTTAAGATTGCCGCTGGCTTCGCCCTCGCAATGACAGATATAACGCCCTTATAAAATAATGCTTCTTTCTCCAATTCCTTTAAAAGCAAGAGCAAGCTCTTCAAAAGTTGCATGTTCCATAAAAAGACCTGTTGAGACTTTGCCTATATCATCAAGTTTATGCGCATCTGAAGATCTTATCCATGGGATATGGCTGTACTCTTTAAATCTTTCTCTTGCCTCCTCCATTGATACATTGGAAGATATTTCCAATGCATCAAGCTTCAGACCAGAAGGTATAAAACCGAGATGGCCTATAATTCCAAAACCTTCCCTGTCAATATGCGCTGCTATCGCGATACCCTCAAAAGAATGAATAATATCTATTATCCGATTCACAGAAAGATTTGTTGAGCCGATTAAAAGTCTCTTATTAAAACCGAGGACTTCTTCCTGCTCATCTACAATAACCTGCATCCCGAATGCATTCTCATCATTTTCTCCGGGCTGCAGATTCTCATAGACAACCCCCTGCATTTTAAAAACATGGTCTATCCCTCTAAAGAGTCCGATTATATGCACCTCTTCTGAAGAAGTTATCTCAATCCCGGGGATCGCATTAATACCTTTTTCCCTTGCAAGCTTTCTTGTGACCTCTGCATTTTCCATAGAGTTGTGATCACACACTGCAATCATATTTAATCCTAAAGATGCAGTTTTTTCCACTATACGCAAGGGGGTCATTAATAAATCCGCACATGGAGAGAGACATGTATGGATATGAAGGTCTGCCCTGAACTCTACCGGCATCTAATACCAAGGCTGTAAAGCCTGCCGACAAGTTCAAATGCAGGCAGGGAGCTTACCATTAGAGGGATTCCTTGCTCGTCAGCCTTTAAAAGAGTATCCGCATCAGGATTTCTTCCATTCACAAGAATAATGCCTGACATATCCCTTAGTGTTGCAACTGCGATAATATTCTGATGCGTCTGGAGGGTTATCCATACATTTCCCTTCTTTGAATTTCCGATTACATCTGACAGCAGATCGCTTACATGGCCGCCTGTTACTTCTTTGTTTAGATCCAGAGAAGGCGTCTTAACTTCGAGGGAAAGACTATTAACAATTTCGTAGAGTTTCATTTTCTGCTCCTTTTGAATCTTTATTCAGATAAATAATAAACTCAAGCGTTGTTCCCCCTCCTACGACTGAATCAATGTCCAGTTTATCGGCGTTTTTCTTGATATTGGGCAGCCCCATGCCAGAGCCAAATCCCATCTCCCTAATATAGTCAGGCGCGGTTGAATATCCCTCTGTCATGGCAAGCCCAATGTCAGGGATCCCGGAGCCCATATCCTTGACAACTATCCTTATCGCCTCAGGAGTAATATAATAATGCATCATACCAGCCACCGCATAAATTATGACATTCATCTCTGCCTCAAATGCCGCTATGGCAGCCCTTCTTATAATATCTTGTTGAACACTCATGTCTTCTAATATCCTCTTCAAATTGCTTGAGGCAGCGCCTGCATTCGAGAAATCCTTACCTGTAAGAAAAAAAACTCCTTCTACGGCATTGTCGCTCATTTTTAGTATTAAGCTAACTCCTTAGCCCTTTCTCATAAAGTTTCCCGCATGTCTCATACATCGAAAGATAGGTTACAAGCAGAGGGATTTTCTTTGTGTCTGCTAATGCAATTGTTTCTATATCAGGTCTTTTGCTCTGAACAAATACTATCGCTTTGACATCCGCAATCTCAGCAGTGCGAATTACCTGTGTATTTGTTAAATGTGTTATCAAGAGCGAATTCGTTATAGAAAATGCAAGCACATCACTCATGAGATCGGCACAGTAAGCCCTTGCAATATTGAGATTCATGTCCTCTCTCTTTGAGATCACTGCTGCGTTGAGCGTATTTTTGATTTCGTCTAAGGTCATACTTAAAAACTTTAAACGCCTATATCTTAACCATTTCTACTTTTACAGCGGCTGAAGCCGCTGCGCCATTTTCTGAGAGATTTGTGAGCGCATTAACACGGCCATGAGGAAAATGAACTGAAGTGAAAACAGTCCCGGAAGGTATAACATCAGAAACCTTTGCCTTCAGATATACAACGCCTCTCCTTGATGAAATCTTAACATGGCTGTTATCGAGTATGTCGAACTTTCCGGCATCCTCAGCATTAATCTCAAGAAGAGGCTCGGAGACAACAAGATCAAGCGCCTTTGAGCGTGTTGTCATCGTTCCTGAATGCTGAAGGATATCTCTTGTGACAAGTGACAATGGATATTCTGTATCAGGCTCTTCTCCGCGTGAATATAACACAGGATTAAATACCCTCCTGTCAGATACATTCTGTTCTTCCCTTATTGTATTTCTTATTTCAACTGAGATGTCTTCTATGCTCCTTATCCCAATATCAGTCCCCATTGATAACGAGAGATTTCTCAGAATCTGCCAGTCCGGCAGTGATTGGACTGGGGCATCTATTGCCTTTTTTAATTTCTGCGCAACTCCCTCAGCGTTAATGAATGTGCCGTCTTTCTCCGCCCAGCTTGATGCAGGAAGCACAACATGCGCAAGCTTGGCTGTCTCTGTCAGGGCAATATCCTGAACAACTATCAGCTCAAGAGACTTGAGGCATCTTATTATCTTTGAATTATACGGAAATGCTGAAACAGGATCCTCGCCCATTATATACAGGGCATGGAGCGAACCTGATTCATAAAGCATGTCAAATATATTTTTCCCGGCCGCGCCAGGCCTTATTCCCATTTTGTAAGCTCCGAATGTGTTTGCATATTCAGCAGGAATCTGCAATGTATCTGTCTCATCGCCTAAGAGGATTACAAGATTAGAAGCTGCAAAAACCAGATCTGCTCCTTTTGTATTCTCTGTTGAATTGATTGTAAATGAGATCATTCTGCTCTTAGCCCTTGCAATAGTCTCTGCAGCAGATACAAGTTCCTCTACGGGAATCCCTGTAATCCTTGAGACATCTTCAGGGATGTAATCATTAAGGCCCTTTTCGAATTCTGAAAACCCCGGGGTCTTGGAGACTATCTCCCTGTTGAAAAGTCCCTTGTCTATTATTATCTTCATTATTCCATTGAGCAGCGAAACAGAAGTCCCCTGTCTCATTTTTAGTTGAGTCGTGCTGTGCCTTGTAAGTTTTGTTCCCCTCGAATCAGCAGCAATAAGCATGGAGCCTTCCCTCTTTGCCTGAAGTATATTAAGCCCGAATACAGGATGTGTGACGCTGATATCCGATTCAATTACAAAAACTACATCCTTTCCCAATGGATACTTCATGTTTATAGGATGAGTTTTCAGTCCAAATGATGCATCAAGCGCCTTCTGTGCCTTTGCATAACCGAATGCTGCAGAAAAATCAATGTTATTAGAGCCGATAACAGTAGACATGAATTTTTTCAGCATATAGTTGTCTTCATTCGTACATCTGTGAGAGCCTATAGCGCCTACCGATGTTTTCCCGTAAGAATTGACGATGAAATGCAGGCTATCGCTTATATATGATAATGCCTCATCCCATGTTGCAGGAACCAGTGAGCCTTCTTTTCTTATCAGAGGTGTTTTAAGCCGGTTCTCACTGTAGATGTAATCAACCCCGAATCTGCCCCTGCCGCAGAGATTGCCTTCGCTCCTTCCATTGTCTTCCTTGCCTCTTGATCTTAATATTTTCCCTTCTCTTATACCCAAAGTAAGCGTGCAGCCGCATCCGCAGAAAGGACAGATGGTGTCTTTTTCTTCAAGAAACCAGGCGCGTGCCTGAAACTTGAACGGCTTACTCAAAAGCGCGCCTGTCGGGCAGATATCCACACACTGGCCGCAGTAATCGCACTCAAGGATCTCACCGAATGCTGGCTGAACAACTGTCGGGAATCCTCTTCCTATCAGTCCGAGCGCGCCGCGTCCCTGATGCTCTGCACATATACGCACACACCTGCCGCAGAGAATGCATCTGTTTGCAGTTAATTCAATAAGCGGTCCTCTAACATCAGGCGGCGCAGCCTTCCTATGCCTTATAAAACGGCCTTCGGGCTTGCCAAATTCATAGGCAATATCCTGAAGGCTGCATTCACCTGCCTTATCACATACAGGGCAGTCCAGCGGATGATGCACAAGAAGAAGTTCGAGCACTGTCTGGCGGGCTTTTCTGAGCTTAGGCGTATCGGTTCTAACAACCATTCCATGAGCAACAGGGGTTGAGCATGCAGCAAAAAGCCTCGGCTGTTTCTCTACCTCAACAACACAAAGCCTGCATCCGCCATAAGGCCTGAGCCTTTTGTCAAAGCATAGATTCGGTATCTTAATGCCATTCATCAGGGCTGCCTTAAGGATCGTAGTCCCATCTTCTACAGATATTTTTTTATCATCAATGATTAGCTCTACCATCTTATGCTTCCCCCTTCTTTGCTTCTTCTGCCGCTCCGGCTAATTCGTAAGGGTCGCCCTCATAACCTGCAGGAAGTATTTTTATGGACTTAAACTTGCATGTCTCATAACATGACCTGCAATGCACACAGAGTTCCTGAATAATCTTATGCGGTTTTTTCTTCTCGCCCATTATTGCCTTTGAAGGACACGCCCTCAGGCATGCGCCGCAGCCTTTGCAGAGCTTCTCATCAATCCAGAACATTGTAAGATCGCGGCATACACCTGCCTTACACCACCTGTCCTTTATATGAGATTCGTATTCATCTTTGAAATATCTTATTGTTGTAAGTATAGGATTTGGCGCTGTCTGTCCAAGTCCGCAGAGGGATGTTGCAATTATATCTCTTGCGAGGTCTTCGAGTGTTTCTATATCTCCTTCTTTCCCTCTGCCTTCCGCTATGTCCGTAAGCATATCTAATAAAATCTTTGTCCCTACCCTGCACGGAGGACACTTGCCGCATGACTCGTCTGCTGTAAATTCAAGGAAAAATTTAGCAGTTCCAACCATACAGGTGTTGTCATCCATAACTACCATTCCGCCTGAGCCGACAATAGCGCCTGTTGCAATAATATCCTCATATGTCACAGGTGTATAGAGGAGACTTTCAGGGATGCATCCTCCTGACGGACCGCCAAGCTGAACAGCCTTGAACTTTCTCCCTTTCCTTATTCCACCCCCGATGTCATAAATAATCGTTCTCAAAGGAATACCCATCGGAACCTCGACCAACCCGACATTATTTACAGCGCCTGTAAGCGCGAATACTTTAGTGCCTGTGCTCTTCTCTGTGCCAAGGCTTCTGTACCACTCAGCGCCGTTGAGGATTATCGGAGCAATCTGTGCAAGGGTTTCAACATTATTCAATACTGAAGGTTTATCCCATAATCCTTTTTGTGCAGGGAATGGCGGCCTTGGCCTTGGCATCCCGCGCTTGCCTTCGATGGAACGCATGAGCGCTGTCTCTTCACCGCATACAAAAGCGCCTGCTCCCTGATAAATCTCAACATCAAAATTAAAGCTGCTATCCAGAATATTCTTGCCCAAAAGCCCTGCCTCGTAGCACTGATCTATTGCAAGCTGAAGGCGTTTAACAGCCAGGGGATATTCTGCCCTGACATATATATAACCCTTATTCGAACCTATTGCCTTAGCGCCTATAATCATTCCTTCAATTACAGAGTGCGGGTCTGCCTCCATAACAGACCTGTCCATAAAAGCACCCGGGTCGCCTTCATCGCCATTACAGAGCATAAATTTGATGTCAGATTGAACTTTTGATGCAAAATCCCATTTCACACCTGTTGGAAAACCTGCCCCGCCTCTTCCCCTTAACCCTGAATCTTTCACGACCTGAATAATCTCTTCAGCGGTCATCTGTGTGAGCGCCCTGGCTGCTGGCTGATAACCATCTCTGGCAATATACTCCTCTATCTTTTCAGGATCGATCAATCCCTTATTTCTTAAGACCCTCAATACCTGATGTTTGAAGAAAGGAATCTCTTTCATGGCAGGTATGGCTGCCTTTTTCTCCGGCTCCTTAAACATTAATTTTTCGTATGGCCTGCCCTTGAGAAAATGCTCTTCAACTAACTTCGGGATTTCGTCTGCTGTTAATTTCTGATAAAAGACCTCATCAGGATAGACGGCCATGACAGGGCCTTCTGCACAATATCCGTTGCAGCCGGTGAGAACCACCTTTATTTCGCTCTCAAGCCCCCTCTTTCTCAATTCTTCTACGAGGGCGGCCTTAACCTTCATAGTTCCGCTCGCAACACAGCCTGTTCCTGCGCATAACATTAAGTTTGCACGAAACTTTTCCATCCCTGCCTCCTCAACTATGTCATAAATCCAAAATTCAAAATTAATGTGATTGTTATATTAAAGGAATTAAATAAAATTACATAATTCACCCTCCCCCTCGCCCCCTCCCCTCAAGGGAGGGGAGATTTTAGAGATCCCTCTCCCCTTGTGGGAAAGGGTTAGGGTGAGGGGGTGTGTAAACTTATTTTTGCTTTCAGTATAAATAGGTGAATGGATGAATGAGTTTTTGCGATTCACCGATTCACCCGATAGCGATTCACCGTAAATGATTTCGGTTTTTGATGTTTGCATTTTAATTTTAGTACGTCGTCTCACTGCCCACTACCAGAGCATACTTCTCTACAGGATTACCGCCGAGTATGTGTTCCTTAAATATTTCTCTTATCTTTTCACCATTAATATCGCAATATTTCACCGGCGGGCTGTTCATTATCTCGACAGTTGCCAGCGGTTCACGCGCACAGAGTCCTGCACAACCAGAGGTCGTAACTATTACATCGGTTACATTAGCCCCTGATATTTCATCCATCAGGGCTGTCATAACATCCCTTGCGCCTGCAGCTATCCCGCATGTGCCCATATGAACTGTAATCTTTGCCCTGTAACCTCCTTCACGCAGTGTAAATTCTGCCTTATGTTTTTCTTTAATCTTCTGAAGGTCCTCTATCTTTAATCGCGGCATCCTCCCCTCCTTTAAGACACTTCTTCTATTTCTTCTCGGTTGCGAGTCGTACCGACTTTTGATGATGCTTTTGAAATATTTGGATCATACTGACCTATAACCTCCAGCGCCTTCTTTGGAGTCATTGCACCGTATGTCTCCTGGTCAATAACCATAACAGGCGCAAGGCCGCATGCGCCAAGGCAGCGTACGCCCTCGAGTGAGAATTTTCTGTTCTCTGTAGTATCTCCTATATTTATCTTTAAGGTTTCTTTTATCTTGCCGAGGATTGTCTCTATCCCTCTTACGTAACATGCAGTGCCGAGACATACCCTTACGTTATGGTCGCCTCTCGGCTTCATTGTAAAAAAGGAATAGAAGGAAACAACGCTGTGCACCTCTGCAGGGGGAATATTCAACCCTTTAGAAATCTTTCTCTGGACTACAGGCGGCAGATAACCAACAATCTCCTGAGCTCTCTGGAGAACAGGAATCAGAGAGCCTGGCCTATGCCTGAATTCCTTTATGACCTTTTCAATCTCGGCCTCCATTGCAGGAGGGAACTCCTCTGCGAATTTTTTCCCCTCCTCATGTTTTTTACCCTTAATCCATTCTACTGCCCTGCTTGTAACATCCAGCAATACAGAAGGGGTAAATGGTTTTGGCACATAATCTATGATCCCGAGCTCAAGGGCTTCCTTGATAGTCTCCTGTGAGGGGTAGCCTGTTATTATAACAATGCCTATTGAAGGATTTGCCTTTTTTAGCCATCTGATAAGGGTAATGCCGTCAACCTCAGGCATCTTAAGGTCTGTGAAGACCAGGTCATAGCCGTTTTCCTCTATCTTCTTTATCGCCTCTCTGCCGCCGAGGGCGCCCCCAACAATATATCCCTCAGCCTTAAGAACTCTCTCAGCGCTTCTTATAACTATAATCTCATCATCTACAACCAGTATTTTAGCCTTTTCAGCCATTTAATACCCCCCTCACAGAAATTAAAAATTAAAATGTAAAAATGTAAAATTGCAGTTTAAAATTAAAAATTTTTGAATTTTGAATTCACACTGTTATCGGTTGAATCCTCGCAAGCCAGAGCAGCCATCCCTCGCTGAGGTTATCCTTTATAAGTGCGCTCATGGCTGCATTTGCATTATGATTGAGAGCAATAACCTTGCCGGTCATGGGTGAAATCAGTTCTTCTGTCTGCCCGCTTCCCGTGTATATCTTTCCAAATTCCTCCCCGGCTATTACCGCTTTAATCCTTTCAGGCAGGTCAATACACATAAGCTGCCCGGCGAGCAGCCAGTATCTTACATCGCACCCGATCTCCCATATCTCATTTTTCAGAGGTCTTGCCCATGTCCCTTCCTTATAAAATATCACCGGGTTTTCAGTATCTCTCAGCGAAACGATATCATTCCTGAAATCGTCTATAAATGCTTTCCTTAATATCCATCCCCTGGTGTCAAATACTTTTGCTGCAACGTTCAGCATAAATTCGGGGGTAAATGGTTTCTCAATGAATTCAAATGCTCCAAGCCTGACGGACTCCTTTGCATCCTCAAGGGTCGGATAGCCAGTGATAATCACAACATCAAGTTTGGGCTGGATAATCTTCGACTCCCTCAATACCTCCACGCCGTTTATGTCAGGCAGTCTTATATCAGAGATAAGGAGGTCAAATTCTTCGCCGGCAATCTTTTTTAGGGCATCTTCTCCTTTTTCAGCAGTGATGATATTGTAACCCTCGGCGCCGAGGATCCTTTTGCAGCTCAAGGTTACAACAGGGTCATCGTCAAGTACCAGTATCTTGCCTTTCTTTTCCATAACAGCCCCCTTTACTTTTTTCTGTCTTCCAGCGCCTTATTTACAGCGTTGATTATCCCGTCAGGCGTAAAAGGCTTTTCGATGTAATCATAAGCACCGAGCTTTATAGCCGCTACCGCGCTGTCAACCGTCTGATAGCCTGTAATAATGATGACGCCTGTCCCGGGCCAGCGCTGCTTAATTATTCTCAGAACCTCTATCCCGTCTATGTCAGGCATTTTCAGATCCGTAAAGACAAGGTCAAACCTCTCTTCCTCAAGCATCCTAAGCCCTTCAATGCCGTTCTGAGCGGTCTTAACTTCAAACCCCTCAGGCAGCAGCGCCCTCTTACAACTTACAAGGACTATATCTTCATCGTCTATAACAAGAATCTTTCCTTTGCTCATAATCTACCCCTCATAAATTGGAAGTCTTACAAAGAAACTTGCACCCTCGCCCAATTTACTTCTCACAAGTATTTTGCCTCCATGGTCCTGAATGATGCCATGGCTTACAGCAAGACCAAGCCCTGTTCCTTTGCCAACAGGTTTTGTAGTAAAGAACGGCTCAAAGAGTTTCGGCAGACTCTCCTCTGATATGCCCTGTCCTGTATCAGTGAAAATAACCTCTGCAAAAGGCTTGCCATTATCAATAACCTTCTGTGTTGTAATAGTAAAGATGCCCTTGCCCTCCATGGCATCAGCTGCATTAATTATCATATTTAAAAAGACCTGCTGGATCTGGGATGCATTTGCGATTATAGGCTGCATAGTCTCATCAAGATTTAAGACAATCTTGATATTGAAAAAGTCTGCCTTGTGGCTAACCATGTTTAGAGAGCTATTTATCACGTCATTCAGGTTCACGATGCCTTTTTCTACAGAGGTAGCCCTCGCAAATCCGAGAAGTCCTTTTATTATATTCGAACATCTGTTGGCCTGCTCAATGATGACATCTATATCCTGTCTTTCTTCGCTGCCTTCAGAGAATTTCTTCTGCAGAAGATGCCCAAATGTAACTATTCCTGTCAATGGACTGTTAATCTCGTGTGCCACGCCTGCTGCCATTCTCCCAAGAGATGCAAGCTTTTCAGAATGCACCAGCTGCGCCTGTCCCTTTTTGATCTCCCCTGTCTTTTCCTCTACCTTTTTCTCGAGTGTGTTGCCCCACTCAATCAGCTCTTCTTTAGCTATTGAGAGTTCTGCGGTCATGGCATTAAATGCCTTTGCAAGTTCTCCTATCTCATCCTTTGTTTTTATCTCAACTACATAATTAAGTTCGCCTGCAGCCACCCGTTCCATGCCATGTGTAAGCATACTTAATGGAACAGATACGAGTTTCCAGAGAATCGTACAGAGCACTACTGATAATAAACAGATAAAACCGATGACAAAGGCTGTAATGGCTATCTTCTGTTTTTTCACTGTTTCATCCAGAACAGACAATGAAAGGTCCGCCTTTATAAAGCCGAGAATCTTCTGTTCCTTAGGATGAATATGGCAGGCAGACGTATAACATGCAGGCTCATTATGAATCGGCCGCACAATAGTCAGAATCCTATAGCCTTCTTTCCCCCTGTTAACAACCCATGACGGCATCTCTCCCCTTTCCAGAGGTTTAGAATGGCATGAGATGCACGGCATTTCATTTTTATCAAGCAAAACTCCTTTCTTTTCTTTTATTGATGAATAAGCAATTCTGCCTTTGGCATCCAATATCCTGGCATTGATTACTCCCTCTCCGGAACCTAACATCTCAAGAGTCTGCTGGACCAGAAGTGGTTGGAAGGCAAGCATCTCATGGCGGGTGCTCTCCTTTACGTGGTTAAGAAAGGATGAGCCGTACTTTACAGAATTGCCAAGAAGTTCCTTCTCCTGCCGTTGTACCAGGAAATACCAGAAAACAGCGCTCACTACTACCATAAGAGCGCCTATGGTAATGATAAGCTTCCCTGTCAACGAATGCAGAGATTTTTTCACAAGCATACTTAAGAAATTTATACTATTTTTGAGAATTTATGCAAGCAATTAAATAACAGGTAAAATCGAGACGATGAAGCCTGTTGCGATATTGAACAATGTAGGACAGACGGTGAATGCTTTTCCCCTTGACAACGATTAAGAACTTAAATTATCTTATGGAGATTTTAGATTAAAAATAAATCTATGCCCGGAACTTATTTACCTTCGGATTATTTGCCTGTTCTTATATTTTTGATGGCCGCAACGGCCTTCGGAATAGGCGCCTTATTAATCGGGGAACTTCTCAGACTGAAAAAGCCATATTCCGAGAAACTTATGCCTTATGAATCAGGCAACATTCCTGTGGGTGAGCCACGGTACAGGTTTTCCGTGAAGTTCTATATTATCGCAATGCTCTTTGTTATCTTTGACGTTGAGGCTATTTTCCTTTACCCATGGGCGGTTGTATTTGACAGGATTGGACTATATGCGTTTATTGAGATGATTATTTTCATAGTGATACTTTTTGTCGGCTATGTTTATGCATGGAAAAAGGAGGCATTTAAGTGGGACTGAAAAATCGTTATGGCGTGAAGCGTTGAGCGTTGTAGCGTAAAGTAATGAAAACAATGAACGCAATAACGCTATAACTCTATAACGCAATAAACGTAAAAAAGGGGTGAGGTATATGTTAATGGACGCAGCGATTAATCTCGTTGAGGTTGAAAAAGGCACAAAGATATTGTCACCTAATATCATTATCACCTCACTGGACAAGCTCATTAACTGGGGGAGAAGCTCGTCTTTATGGCCCGTGACCTTCGGACTTGCCTGATGCGCCATTGAAATGATGACGACGGGATCGTCACACTATGACCTGGACAGGATGGGGGTTATTTTCAGAGGCTCTCCACGACAGGCGGACTTAATGATTGTAGCAGGCACTGTTACGAAAAAGATGTCGGAAATTGTAAGGAGAGTATATGACCAGATGCCTGAGCCGAGATATGTCGTGTCAATGGGAAGCTGCGCATGTTCAGGAGGCATATTCGATACATACAGCACAGTGCAGGGATGCGACAGCTTCCTGCCTGTGGATGTTTATATCCCGGGCTGTCCTCCAAGGCCTGAGGCATTGCTTGAAGGGATAATAAAGCTTCAGGAAAAGATAAAAGGCGAGCATTTCAGATGGAGCAGGTGGAGATGAAAAACGTGACACGTTACGCGTTACGGAGTTGATATGGAACCATTACAGATAGCAGAAAAGATAAGAGAAAAATTCCCGGATGAAGTCCTTGATGTAAAGGAATTCAGGGAGCAGGTTGCTGTCACATTAAAGAAAGACAGGATTCTTGAGATATGCAGGTATCTCCATGACGATTCTGACCTTTGTTTTGACTATCTTGTGGATTTGTGCGGTGTTGATTATTTTGGCAAAAAGGAAAAGAGATTTGAAGTTGTCTACCATCTTTATTCAATACAGCGCTGTCATGCAATAAGGTTAAAGGCAGCGGTGGCGGAAAGCAGCCCTGAGATTGATTCTGTTACGGCTGTATGGGCAGGAGCAAACTGGCATGAAAGAGAATGCTATGACATGTTCGGGATTATTTTTAAAGGGCATCCTGATATGAGGAGAGTGCTTATGCCTGAGGATTGGGAAGGCCATCCCCTGCGAAAGGATTATCCGGTGAAGGGGCCGGAGAAGGAATGGTTAGGGTTTGGAGCAGTTCTTGAGAGGGCAAAGAGATTTAAAGAATTTGACTGGCAGGAATAACCTATTCTGTCATTCCCGCATAGGCGGGAATCCAGAATAGAAAAAGATAGCTTCCTGCTCTCGCAGGAATGACAGGCGGTTTGAATTTAGATAAACTATGGAACAGATAGAAAAACCATTTGAGACAAGAGAATTAAGCATCAGCATGGGGCCGCAGCATCCGGCAACCCACGGTGTTCTGAGGCTCGCTCTTAATCTTGACGGCGAGACTGTTATTAAATGCACCCCTCATGTCGGCTATCTCCACAGGGGAATAGAGAAACTCGGGGAAGACAGAACATATTTTTCCGCGCTTCCGCTGACCGACAGGCTTGATTACATATCATCCATGAACAACAATGTCGGCTATGTAAATGCTGTTGAAAAACTTTTTGGCATTGAAGCGCCTGAAAGGGCGAAGTTTATCAGAACCATGGTTGCCGAGATGGGAAGGATTTCAAGCCACATCATATGGCTTGGAACCCATGTCCTTGATATCGGAGCAACAACTCCATTTTTGTATGCATTCAGGGAAAGGGAGCGCATCCTTGACCTTTTTGAAACATTGTGCGGGGCAAGGCTCACGGTAAGTTATCCGAGGATTGGGGGTGTGCGGAACGACGTTTCACAGGAATTTCTTGACGAGCTTTATGAATTTGTTCTTGAATTTCCTGCCAGGATGGATGACTATGAAACACTTGTCACGGAAAACAGGGTCTGGAAGAAGAGGACGGTCGGCATAGGAGTCATTTCCTCTGAAGATGCTGTAAACTGGGGGCTTACGGGCGGTATGCTGAGGGGCTCCGGCGTGAACTATGACGTAAGAAAACATGCTCTTTACGATGCGTATGGCAGGGTTGAGTTTGATGTCCCATTGGGAAAAAACGGAGATTGCTATGACAGGTATCTTGTCAGAATAGGTGAGATGAGGCAGGCAAACAGGATAATTAAGCAGTGCATTGAAAAACTACCCACAGGGCATGTGATGGCTGATTCCCCCAAATTTACCCTCCCTCCCAAAGATATGGTCTTAAAGGATATGGAACATCTCATACATCACTTTGTCCTCATAACAAAAGGTCCTGGCGCTCCTGAAGGAGAGATATATTCTGCTACAGAGGTTCCTAAAGGGGAACTCGGATTTTATTTTGTAAGCGACGGCGCCGGCAAGCCGTACAGGATGAAAGTGAGAGCGCCTTCTTTTGTTCATGCATCAATTCTGCCGAAATTATGCGAGGGCGGCCTTGTCGCAGACGTTATCGCAAATATAGGGACTATAGATATAGTTCTCGGTGAGTGTGACAGATAGGAGGCAAGCATGGACATTGTAGAAGGGATTAATTTATTTCGGGACCTTAACGCGAGTGAAGGAGAAATAATCAGCAACCTCATGGAGGTAAGGGATTTCAAACCAGACGCGGTGATATATAAGGAAGGAGAATCAGGAAATAACAACCTCAATATCATTGAAAAAGGCAAGGTGAGAGTGGAGAGGATAACTGTTGAAGGAGACCAGTTCCTGGTTGCAACTCTGAAGAAAGGACAGGAATTCGGGATAATGTCATTTCTTGACGGGAAAAAGCATAATGCAACCACCATTGCAGAAGAAGAAACTCAATTATTGGTGCTTGAAAGATATGAGTTTGACAAACTGGCAGAGACCCACCCTGTAATTGTTTTAAAGATACTGCGGAATATTGCGATAGACCTTGCTGCACTGGTCAGGAACATGAATTCGCAGCAGACTGACCTTATGCACATGATGTTCGGGAAGAGCAAATAACAAGGAGGCAAGCAGCCTTATGTTGAGCGAAGCAGCGATAAAAGAACTGAATGAGATAAGGCAGAAGTATCCGGATGCGAGCGCTGCCCTATTGCCTGCTCTTTATATTGCACAGAGAGAATTCGGATATCTCGGAGCTGATGCATATGAAGCTGTCTCAAATGCTCTCGGTGTCCCGAAGGCGATTGCAAGAGGAGTGGGGACGTTTTATGCAATGTATAAGCATAAGCCTATGGGGCGGCATGTTGTGCAGCTATGCACAAATGTCTCATGCATGATACTTGGCGCAGAGAAGCTGTCGGATTTCCTTAAGAATAAATACGGGCTTGAACCAGGAGGGACAACTCCTGACAAAAGGTTTTCACTTGTTATTATGGAATGCATAGGCGCATGCGGCACAGCTCCTGCAATGCTTCTGAATGATGATTTTTATGAGAACCTTACGGAAAAGTATATAGAGGAGATATTAGAGAAATATAAATGAGGTGGAGCAATAGAGCAGAAGAACGACAGTGCAATAGAAAAAGGAGTGTAGAAAACTGCTGTTCTACTGGTCTGCTGCTCTGCTGAGCGGATTTAATTTATGGAAAAAGTACTTTTAAAAAATATAGATAACCCGAACTCAGCCGATATTAACGAGTATAAGAGAGTCGGCGGATACAGGAGTCTTCCCAAGGCGTTTGAAGACAAGCCGCAGGAAATAACAGAGATGGTGAAGAAATCAGGGCTGAGAGGAAGGGGAGGAGCAGGTTTTCCTGTCGCAATGAAATGGTTGTTTGCCTGTGCTGACACGAAATTCCCGAAATATCTCCTATGTAATGCAGATGAAGGAGAACCGGGCACATTCAAGGACAGACCGATACTTGAGAAGAATCCGCATCTCCTGATAGAAGGGATGGTCATATCCGGTTATGCTATCGGAGCACAGTACGGATACATATACCTCAGAGGCGAGTATCCTGGCGCGTATCATATCCTGAACAGGGCAATTGCGCAGGCATATGAAAACAATCTTCTCGGTGATAATATTTTAGGGAAGGGCATAAAGTTTCATCTCGTTGTTCATCGCGGCGCAGGCGCATACATATGCGGTGAAGAAACCGCTTTAATAGAATCACTGGAGGGAAATAAGGGACAGCCGAGGATGAGGCCCCCGTTTCCTGTAAACGTGGGAGTTTTCGCAAAGCCTACAGTGGTCAATAACGTAGAGACGCTGTCAAACATCCCCCTTATCATAGAAATTGGCGGTGAAGAATATTCAAAGATCGGAAGTCCGGATTGCCCGGGGCTGAAACTGTATTGTGTAAGCGGGTATGTTGAAAAACCCGGTGTTTATGAACTGCCTATGGGCACAATCCTGCGCGACATAATCTATAAACACTGCGGAGGAATTAAGGACGGGAAGAATCTTAAGGCTGTGATTCCCGGGGGGATTACAACGCCGGTTCTTCCTCCAGACAAGATAGACTGCCCAATGGATTTTGTAAATATGCCAAAGCACGGGAGCATGCTCGGTTCAGGCGCTGTAATTGTTATGGATGAAACTGTGTGTCTCGTTAGAGTCTGTCACAGGACGCTGAAATTCCTTGAGCATGAGTCATGCGGCAAATGCACGCCATGCCGGGAAGGAACGGGCTGGCTGAGAAGTATTCTTGAAAGGATAGAAAACGGCGCAGGCGTGGAAGGAGACATAGAGCTTCTGCTTTCTGTTTCAGGAAATATGCTTGGCAAGACCTTCTGCCCGCTGGGAGACGGAGCAGCCTCTGTTGTCCAGAATTACATAAAACATTTCAGGAATGAGTTTGAGGAACATATAAAGAATGGGGAATGTAAATATGAATAAGTGTCAAAGGGTCAGAGGGTCAGAGCGTCAAAGCTTTGATACTTTGATACTTTGATACTTTGATACTTTGATGATTACAATCACTATTAACAACAAAGAGATTAAATTAGAGAAGCCTGTCACGGTGCTTGAGGCTGCGAGGTCTGCAGGGATAAAGATACCCACTCTCTGCTGGCATGAACAGCTTGAAAAATACGGCGGCTGCAGGTTGTGTCTTGTTGAGATTGCAAAGGTGCCGAGACTGCAGACAGCTTGCACTCTTATGGCTGCTGACGGAATGGTTGTCAGAACAGAGACAGAGCAGATAGCCAATGTCAGAAGAGGCATACTCGAATTTCTGCTTATTAACCATCCGCTCGACTGTCCTTATTGTGACAAGGCTGGTGAATGTGAGCTTCAGGACCTTGTAGAAAAATACGGGCCTGCAAAGGGCAGATATAAAGAAAAGAAGAGAAAAGTCCCTGAAAGCCTCGAAGACCCTGTTATTGTTCGCAACATGGGAAGGTGTATTATGTGCACCAGATGCGTCAGGATGTGCAGGGGGCTTCAGGGCGCCGCGGCAATTGACGTTATAAGCAGAGGAGGCCATTCTCACATTGAGCCTTTCTCTGGAGGCAAATATGATTGCGAATACTGCGGGAACTGCATCTCTGTATGCCCTGTTGGAGCAACCATGTCAAGGCTTCACAGGCACGGCTACAGGCCGTGGCAGATGGTGAATGAAACAGAGACAATCTGTCCCTATTGTGGTGTTGGATGCACTCTTATTGTTCAGGTTCGTGATGATATGATTAAGAGGGTTGTTCCCAGAATCGGCTCTGTTGTTAATAACGGGCTTCTCTGTACGAGGGGGCGATTCGGATATGAGTTTGTAGGAAGCAAAGAGAGGCTGACCAAACCGCTAATCAGAATAGCTCCGAAGCTATCAGCTGACAGCTATCAGCTAACAGCTAATCTTTTCAGGGAGGCGACATGGGAAGAGGCCATAAGCCTTGTTGCAAAAAAACTGTCAGAGATTAAAGAGAAGTATGGCAACTCTGCAATAGCTGGAATTGCCTCACCGAGATGCACGAATGAGGACAATTATATATTCCAGAAATTTATGAGAGTTGCGCTCGGGACAAATAACATTGACAGCGCTGCGAGGACAGGCTTTGCAGGCGCCCAGAATTTTATAGAGAATATCTTTGGGCAGGGTGCAACAGCAAACATAATACCAGGTCTTTCAAATTCTGATCTTGTATTTGTGGCCGGTGGGGACCCGACAACAGTAAATCCTATTCTCGGGCTTCAGATAAGGGCATGTTCAAGGAATGGCGGCAACATACTCACAATCGGAAATTTTAAAGGCATTGAGTATTGCAGTCCACAAAAGCTTGCGCCGGTCTTATACACAGAGGATGTTCTACTTGAAGGTATTGTTACTGCATTAAAAAATAAGAAGGGACTTTCGGGTGCAAATCCTAAACTTGAGGCAAAGATAAAGGATATAAGCACTTCCATCGAGGATGTAAAGAATATTTGCAAAATCAAGGAGAAAGACTTTAATGAGTTTTTGAATATCCTTTCAGAATCCACAAACCCATCAATAGTAATAGGCAAGGAGACGACACAGAGCAATGGAGCAAGCTATCATCTCCTGCTGCTATCGGCAATAAATTATCTTATTAACGGAAGAATATATCTCCTCTCTGATCGGGCAAATGAGCAGGGACTTCTTGACATGGGATGCGCTCCTGATATACTGCCCGGATACAGGCCCGTTTCTTATATGGAGTTCAGAAGAAGGTACGAAAGTATCTGGAAGAGTGAGATACCTGAAAAACAAGGGCTTACAATATTTGAGATGATAGACACTGCGAGAAACGGCTCTCTGAAAGCAATGTATGTAATGGGTGAAAATCCTGCTTATAATCTTCCTGATTCTAAGTCAGCGGAATCAGTGCTTAAAAATATCGAGTTCCTTGTTGTGCAGGACATATTTCTTACAGAAACAGGGAGGCTTGCCGATGTCGTGCTGCCTGCGCTTAGCTGGGCTGAAAAGGACGGCACATTCACAAACATGGAAAGAAGAATACAGCGTGTGAGAAAGGCAGTAAACAGGGAGGGGATGGAGGACTGGAGGATTATCTCTGAGATCGCAAAGAATATGGGCGAGAAGTTCAATTATTCAAATGTTGAAGATATATTCAATGAGATTTGCAAGGCATCCCCTTTACATAAAAACCTTACATATGAAGATATAGAAAAAGGAGAGGGAATTTATCCTTATAAGGGAGAACCATTAAGGGATGTGATGGAAGAAATCAGGTTCCAGTTCCCAGGTTCCAGATCCCAGGGTTCGGATGGAAAGTTGTATCTGAGGGTAGAGAGACCTTTATTCCATTCAGGCACTCTAAGCAGGAAGTCTTCAGCCTTAATGAAGATATATCCTCATGCTGTTGCAAGAATCAATGATAAGACTGCAAATATGCTTGCATTACAGAATGGGGAGATGGTGAGAGTATCCTCAAAAAAAGGTTCTATGGAGCTTCCTGTAATTATAGATGATATGGTTGATTCATCATATGTAATGCTTACCAATAATTTTGAGGGAAAGGGCGCGTTCAGCTTATTAGCGTATCAAATTGATCCTGTTACAAAGGCACCGATAATCGCGGATATGGAGGTATCTATCATCAAAGGGAGGCTAAAAAAATGATATGTGAAAAGTGCAAAACTGAGAATGTCGAAGACAGCAAGTTCTGCAGGGAGTGTGGAGCGGTTCTCAAACAGGATACAGAAGCCCATATTGTCAGGGCTCTTCTTTACAGAAGAAGGGGCGGTGGGAGCGGACTGGGCAATGCCTTCAGTGAGCTGACAAGCGCACTGAAGATTGAACCCAAGAATGCAGAGGCGAATTACCACATGGGCAAACTCATGTATGACAATGCATTTCTTGAAGATGCAATAGAATTTTATAAAAGGGCAATTGATGCAGAGCCTGGATGGGCTGATGCCCATTTTGCAACGGGTCTTGCATATTACAGGCTGTGCAGGATTGATGAGGCAATAGACTGCCTTGAAAAGGCAATAATCCTGAATCCCGAATACATAACCCCTTGCTATTATGCAGGGGTTGCCTATTACCACAAGGGCGCTGTTGACAAGGCGATAGCCCGCTTTGAAAAGGTAATACAGAGGGACCCGAAATTCGCAATGGTATATTACCATTTAGGCAGGGCATATACAAAGAAGAACATGATTGACAAGGCAATCGAGGCGCTGGAGAAGCTCGTTGCCATAAGCCCGGCTGATTCTGACGCCTTCTTCCATTTGGGATTTTCATACTGGAAGAAGGGCGAGGATGAAAAGGCAATGTGGGCATTGCAGAAGGCAATAGATCTGAACCCCGAAGATGAAAGTTCCAAGAGCATTTTAAAACAGTTGATTCGTTAAGAGGAGAGTGAATGGATTTGTTAGACTCGATTTTTTCTCAGGCCTCTGTTGATATTCTAATGAAGCTTGGAGTTATTATTATCAAGATTGCTATTGTCATTGGAATAACGCTTCTTCATGTTGCTTATGCAACTTACTGGGAGCGCAAAGTAATAGGTCACATGCAGGTCAGGCTTGGCCCCATTGAAGTAGGTTGGCATGGGTTTTTACAGCCGATTGCAGACGGTATAAAACTGTTTTTCAAGGAAGACATTATACCTGCAAATGCGGATAAGCCGTTGTTTTATCTTGCGCCTGTCATATTCATGGTTTCAGCGCTCACGTCCTTGTCTGTGCTTCCGTTTTTCGATGGCTTTGTGATCGCCGATATAAATATAGGATTGCTTTTTCTTTTTGCGATGTCTTCCCTCGGAGCCTATGGAATTATTTTATCAGGATGGGCATCAAACTCAAAATATTCATTTCTCGGCGGATTGAGATCAGCATCTCAGGTTATAAGCTATGAGATCGCAATGGGACTTAGCCTTGTAGGAGTTATGATGATGGCAGGTTCCCTTAACCTGTCTGATATCGTCAGGGCGCAGCAGCAATATCCTGCTGGCATGTTCGCCGTCCCGCAGTTTTTAGGGTTCTTTGTATTTATTGTTGCAGCATTTGCCGAGACAAACAGGCTTCCCTTTGATCTTCCCGAAGCTGAAAGCGAGCTTGTCGCTGGATATTTTACGGAATACAGCGGATTCAGGTTCGCGCTTTTTTTCCTCGGTGAATATACGGCAATGCTTATAATGTCTTCCATAGCAGCGCTGTGTTTTTTGGGCGGCTGGACCATACCGAAGTTTATTACTGATTGGTTCCCTGTTCTGCTCAGACTGCCTGCATGGTCATGGGTTGTGATATTTCTTGCGAAGGTTTATGCCTTTATGTTCTTTTACTACTGGGTCAGGGCGACCCTGCCAAGATACAGATATGATCAGCTTATGGCTATCGGGTGGAAGATATTAATACCATTGGCGCTGTTCAATATTGCGTTAACCGGATTGGTAAAAATATGGATTTAAAAACAGAGCAACAGAGCAGCAGAGCAACAGAGCAGCAGGATAAAAAAACTACTGTGCTACTGTTCTACTGCGCTACTGCTCTAAGAACGATATTTTTTGTGGAGATACTGAAAGGCCTTGCATTGACCCTCAGAAGCATGTTCACGCCTGCTGTAACAAGGCGTTATCCAAAGGTCAAAAGGCCTGTGAAACCTGGTTTCAGGGGGCTTCACGCCCTTGCCAAAGACGGAAACGGCAGAATGAAGTGCGTAGGATGCGGCCTCTGCGGGGCATACTGCCCGTCAAAGTGCATTTACATCTACACATCAGATGGCGAAGATCATACAAAGGTTGTGGACAGGTATGAGATAGAAGTCCTCAGATGCATTTACTGCGGGTTTTGCGTTGAGGCATGTCCTTTCGGCGCAATCACATTGAGCGAACATTACGAATATTCGGATTATTCAAGGGAGCCGTTTTATATGACCAAAGAAAAACTTCTTTCAAACTGGGATAAATATTTTGCAGGAGAGAAAGGCAGGAGATATTTCAGAGATTTCTGGAGGCCTAAAGCAGAGGACTTTACAGGTTATGAAGGACAAGCAGTTTTCAGGAAAATTAAAAATGCAGAATGAAAAAATGAACTATCATACAATAGATCTTCGAGGTATCAAGGTTGGAAAGCCATCATCTTTGTCATTCTGGCTTGTCCAGAATCTTTCCGAAGAAGGATTCCAGACAAGTTGGAATGACGGCAGCAAAGAAAAAAATGAATTCAATATTTTTAAATTTCATCGGAGATGCCATGCTGCCTGAATTATTTTTTGGATATTACGCTTCTGCGATAGTCATCTTTTCGCTGCTGGTTGTTACGAGAAGCAACCCTGTACACAGCGTTATGTGGATGCTTCTTCTTTTCTTCCATATCGCAGGGCTTTATCTTTTTCTGAACGCTGAATTTATCGCAGCAATACAGGTAATAGTCTATGCAGGAGCAATACTCGTACTTTTCCTTTTTGTCCTGTTGCTCCTTAATTTAAGGGAGGAGCTTAAAGTGAAAAAATTTGTAGGCTCATGGCCTGCCGGGCTTTTTATAACTGCGGCTTTACTTGCGATTGTTTTGAGTGCAGTAAAATCTTTTGTGCCAGGGCCTGCCGGAAAATATTCAGTTGAATTTATAAAACAGGAGACTCATACAAAGGCGCTCGGAAAGCTTTTATATACAGATTATTTGTTTCCTTTTGAAATAGCTTCCCTTGTGCTGCTTGTTGCGATTATAGGCGCAATAGTGCTGGCAAAGAGAAAGACGGGGAGTAAATAATGGTTCCTTTGAACTGGTATCTGATGCTGAGCGCAGCGGTCTTTATGATAGGAGTCTTCGGGTTCCTTACAAGGAGGAATATCATAATAATGTTCATGTCAGTAGAGCTTATGCTGAATGCGGTGAATATCAGCCTTGTGGCATTCAGCCACTACCTTCAAGACCTGAGAGGGCAGATACTTGTCATATTTATAATTACGGTCGCTGCGGCAGAGGCCGCGATAGGGCTTGCGATAATCATTGCGCTTTTCAGGAACAAGGACACAGTCCATGCGGATGAGATGAGCGAGATGAAGGGATGACAAAACCGTGAAGCGTAAAGCGTTATGCGTGAAGGGATAGGAAAATGAATAATTATCTTCTGATACCATTTCTGCCGTTAGCCGCATTTGTGGTCAATATCCTGTTCGGCAGGAAGTATCTAAAAGAGAACAGCCACTGGGTGTCAATACTGGCTGTTGCCGGTTCATGGCTTGTGACTGTAATGACGCTGTTTGACGTCCTCTCAGGCAAGGTTATAAACGAAGACCTCTACTCGTGGATTGTTTCAGGCCAGTTCAAGGTCTCAGTAGGGTTCCTTATTGACCAGCTTACAGCAGTGATGCTTGTTGTTGTAACAACATGCAGCACGTTGATTCATATCTATTCTGCCGGCTATATGCACGGGGACAAAGGTTATTACCGCTTTTTTGCATATCTCAGCCTTTTCACATTCTGCATGCTCATGCTCGTTATGGCCAATAATTTCCTTCAGTTATATTTCGGATGGGAGGGCGTGGGCTTATGCTCATATTTTCTCATCGGATATTACTTTGACAAAAAGTCGGCGTCAGACGCGGGAAAGAAGGCCTTTATAGTGAACAGGTTCGGCGACTTTGGTTTCGGCCTCGGAATAATAATGATATTCCTCACATTCGGAACGATATATTACGAGCCTGTATTTGCAAATGCCGGAAATTTTGCAGCACAAACAATTAATTTCCTTGGATATGACGTGCATCTTATGACATTGATTGCGCTTCTTCTTTTCTGCGGCTCCATAGGAAAATCAGCGCAAATGCCGCTTCATGTATGGCTTCCAGATGCTATGGAAGGCCCGACGCCTGTGAGCGCGCTCATTCACGCCGCGACAATGGTAACGGCAGGCGTCTTTCTTGTTGCAAGGTGCAGCCCTATATTCAGCCTTTCTGAAACAGCGCTTATAGTTGTTGCATTGACCGGAGCAATTACATCTTTGTTTGCAGCTACTATCGGACTTGTTCAGAATGACATAAAGAGGATTATCGCTTATTCAACCATCAGCCAGCTTGGATATATGTTCCTTGCAGCAGGGGTCGGAGCTTATAGCGCGGGGATATTCCATCTTTATACTCACGCATTCTTTAAGGCGCTTCTCTTCCTGTGCGCTGGAAGTGTCATGCATGCAATGTCCGGAGAGCTTGATTTGCAAAAAATGGGCGGACTCAAGAAATACATGCCTGTTACGTACTGGACAATGCTTATCGCATCCTTGAGCATTGCGGGCGTGCCCGGCTTTGCTGGTTTCTTCAGCAAGGATGAAATACTCTGGCTTGCATATTCAGGACAGAGTCCTGTGGGGAAATTCGTGTGGGCTACAGGGACTGTGGTTGCGTTTCTTACCGCATTTTATTCATTCAGGCTTATATTCCTCACATTCCACGGCAAGTTCCGTGGAACTCATGAACAGGAACATCATCTCCATGAATCTCCAAAGGTGATGACGATACCGTTGATAATTCTCTGCATCGGCGCTGTTGCTTCAGGCTGGGTTGGGATTCCGCATCTGCTTGGAGGCGGCGCTCATTTCACGGAATTTTTAAAGCCTGTGCTCGGGCATCCCGAAGCGCATGGAACTCATGCAGAGGAATGGATGGTTATGAGCATTTCCGTAATAGCAGGTTTTTCAGGAATAGTCCTTGCGGCATTATTCTATCTTGTAAAGACCGATATTCCTGTCATGCTCGCGCAGAAATTCAATGCCACATATAGAATACTCTGGAATAAATACTATGTTGATGAGCTTTACAGTTTTATAATCGTGAGGCCTACAATCTGGACAGCTAAGAATATTCTTATCAATATTACTGACACAAAAATCATCGAGGCGATTGTTAATGGTGTTCCTAAAGGGATTGGAGATTTAAGCAGGATTCTGAGGAAAGTCCAGACAGGCTTATTACAGCACTACGCGGCAATAATGGCGCTCGGCGTATTAATAATAGCTGCCGTGATGCTACTGAGGTAATATATGGGACAGGCTATAGCAAATAACTTAGGGTTTCCGATACTGAGCACATTGATTTTCCTGCCTGTTGCAGGCGCAGCGCTTTTACTCCTGATAAGCAGGTCTAAAGAGAACCTTATAAAATGGTTCAGCCTTATTGTGAGCACAGCGGTTTTTATAATTTCAATCCCTTTGTTCACAGAGTTCAATAAGTCCACGCATCTTATGCAATTTAAAGAAAGATACGAATGGATTCCCTCGTTGAACATCAATTATCATCTCGGCATTGACGGCATAAGCGTCCTGTTTGTCCTTCTCTCAACCCTTGTTACAATTCTCTGCGTTCTCATCTCATGGAATTCCATAAAAACAAAGGCAAAGGAATTTTATATCTCCATCCTGATAATGGAAGGCGCGATGATAGGCGTTTTCTGCGCGCTCGATTTCATGCTCTTCTATCTGTTCTGGGAGGCGATGCTGATACCTATGTATCTTTTGATAGGCGTATGGGGCGGGCCTAACAGGATTTATGCGGCTGTGAAATTTTTCCTTTTCACCCTTGTTGGAAGCGTGCTGATGCTTGTCGGAATAATCGTCCTTTATTATCAGGTCGGCAGGACATTTGACATACTTGAACTCATGACAAAAACATATCCCTATCAATTGCAGCTCTGGCTTTTCTGGGCGTTCTTTGCAGCATTTGCCGTTAAGGTTCCGATGTTTCCTGTTCACACATGGCTTCCTGACGCGCACACAGAGGCTCCCACTGCAGGCAGCGTTATCCTTGCCGCAGTGCTCATAAAGATGGGCGCTTATGGTTTTATCAGGTTCTCGTTGCCGTTATTTCCAGACGCGTCAAAAGCAATGACGCCTGTGATGCTTACGCTTTCTGTTATAGCGATAATTTACGGCGCGGTGATATGCCTTGCGCAGACGGATTTAAAGAGATTGATTGCATACAGCTCTGTCAGCCACATGGGCTTTGTGACCCTTGGGATATTTGCTCTTAATATTCAGGGAATGGAAGGCGGAATACTCCAGATGATAAACCACGGCGTAGTTACCGGCGCATTATTCTTAAGCGTGGGAATAATCTATGACAGGACTCACACGCGGCAGATTTCTGATTACGGAGGAGTCGCTTCCGTGATGCCTGTTTACTCGTCTTTGTTTATGGTATTTACACTCGCGTCAATAGGCATTCCCGCGACAAACGGGTTTATCGGGGAGTTTCTGATTATCCTTGGCGGGTTCAAGGCAAATCAATGGGCAGGCGTGCTTGCGGCAACAGGGATAATCATAGGCGCAGGCTATATGCTCTGGCTTTATCAGAGGGTATTTTTCATGGAGACGAACCAAAAGGTTGCAGGTCTTGCGGACATTAATTTAAGGGAAATAATAACCCTTCTGCCGATGATCATACTGATATTCTGGATTGGAGTTTATCCGAATCTATTTTTGGATTTTATGCATGAATCCGTAAAGCACTTGCTTGAAAGGGTAAACACCGGCGGCGCGCAGATAAACATCGCAAAAAATATTCTGGAGCTTATCAAATGAGTTGTCATTGCGAGGCAAAGCCGAAGCAATCTCAAAAAGCGAGATTCCTCCCCCGAAATAAATTCGGGGTCGGAATGACAGATTGTAAAGGGGGTTTTTAATGCCGTTTGTAATGCCTGACCTCGGGCCTGTGATGCCTGAAATCGTGATGACGTGCCTGGCCCTTCTCATCCTGCTTTCAGAGCTTGTGATTAAACGAAAAGAGACGATCGCATTCATGAACATAGTGAGTGTCGGGGTAGTTACATACCTGCTTGCCGGTTCCAGGGGTACCACGTTTAACGGCATGTTTATAGCTGACGGCTACAGCCTGTTCTTCAAGCTTATCTTTATGATGAATGTTGTTCTCACTGTCCTTATATCGGTGAAATACATTGCAATTGAAAAAGTAAATTTCGGAGAATATTACGGCCTCATACTCTTTTCCACTCTCGGCATGATGATTATGGCATCTGCAGGAGACCTGATGACCCTCTATCTGGGGCTTGAGCTTATGGCACTGAGCACTTATATCCTTGCAGGGTTTATGAGGCACGACATTAAATCAAATGAGGCTGCAATAAAGTATTTTCTGCTCGGCGCATTTGCCTCTGCATTTTTGCTCTACGGCATATCAATGATATACGGGCTTACAGGCACAACAGACCTTCATGCAATATCTTCCTATATATCACAAAAAGGGATTTTGGATAATCCTGTCCTCATGCTCTCCATGGTCCTTTTTGCGGTTGCCTTCTCATTCAAGATAGCTGCTGTTCCTTTCCACATGTGGGCGCCTGATGTTTATGAAGGCGCGCCTACTTCCATCACCGCGTTTATGTCCGTAGGCCCCAAGGCGGCAGGATTTGCAGTTCTTGGAAGGGTCTTCATGACAGCGTTCGGCACGGCAAGAATTGAATGGGCAGGCATTCTCATCCCGATAGCCATACTCACCATGGCTGTAGGCAACATAGTCGCAATTTCACAGACAAACATAAAGAGGATGCTTGCATATTCTTCCATAGCGCATGCTGGTTATATCCTTATCGGAATAATTGCAGGGACATCTGAGGGCATGGCAAGCGTTCTGAATTATCTTTTTATCTATGCGTTCATGAACATAGGAGCTTTTGCGGTTGTGATAATGCTCAGGTCAGAGGGCTTCAAGGGAGATGACATCTCTGATTATGAGGGGCTTGCAAAGACACATCCTCTGGCTGCTGCCCTGATGCTTGTGTTCATGTTTTCGCTCACTGGAATTCCGCCCACAGCAGGGTTTATGGGCAAGTTTTATCTTTTCATGAGCGCAGTAAGCGCGGGATATACATGGCTTGCCGTAACAGCGGTTATATTCAGCGCGATATCAGCATATTTTTATCTGCGAATCGTAATGTATATGTACATGAAAGAATCTAAGACTGAGGTTCAGCTTTCTGCCTCTCCCGGAATAGCCCTCGCTCTTGCAATAACAGCAATTGCAGTCCTGATTATCGGAGTGCTGCCCTCAAAAGTCATCAGTGTTGCCCGCATAGCAGCAGGATTTTAAGAATTAGCCTGCCTCTTATTTGCACGGACTAATTTTAACACGAATAATTCACAAACTATGTCCTGTCTGTGTTTGAGAAAGATTTATAAAATGTAATACCAAAATAGAAATGTCCGGTTTTACCAAAGTAGAAATGTCCTATTC
>JASEHP010000039.1 GCA_030018605.1 Thermodesulfovibrionales bacterium | reverse complement strand
TTTAGATCCATTGCACCATTTTAAAATGGTGCCAAAACTTTTACAATTACCTTAAAAATATAAAGCATTATAAACTTATAAAATAGGCATATTCATGACAACCACATCTCCAAAAAATTTAACAATAAGAAATTCACCCCATATATCCACCTTCTTGAAATCTTTTAAGGTATTTTCCAACCTTGATCATTATGAATTGGAAGAGGTAAAGAAATTGATGCGTAAAAAGAAATGCAAAAAAAGGCAATCCGTCTTTTTAGAGGGAGAACGCGACATCCCCCTTTACCTTGTGGCATCAGGTAAATTAAAAGCATTTAAATGCTCATCCTGCGATAAGGAGCAGATTGTTAGAATAGTTAAGTCAGGCGACATCTTATGCCTTACATCCCTTTTCTGCGGCTCTACATGCGCCTGCGTTGATGCAATTGATGATTCAATTTTATATGCAGTTGAAAAAGCTGATATGCTACGCCTTTTGCAGCGGCATCCTAAAATCGCAATTAATTTTCTGCAGTATTTTGCTAACCATTTAAAGAAATTTTCAAATCTTATAGAGAGCCTTTCTCTCAAAGATGTTGCCTTTAGACTGACAGGACTATTGCTTGAACACAGTGCTTTAAACAACAAAGGGGAAAGTATCTGCCCTCTAACACAAAAGGAAATGGCTTCGTTTGTGGGGTCAGTTAGAGAGGTGGTGGGAAGGGCATTAAAGAGGATGGAGGAAAAAGGTTTAATAGAAGTAAAATACCACGAGGTTGTATTGCTCAATCCATTAAAGATGAAAGAGTTGTTGAATCATCCTGCTTGATGTGGAACTTTCTTATTTATTGTTCTTATTTATTGATAGACTGATGCTATACTATCTCCATTATGACAATGTTCCCTGTAAGCGAGGCAAAAGTAAGCGCATTAAAGGCAAAGATGCTCAGCCTCAACATCCGCGAATCCGACATAGCGGAGTCCTTTATCCGCTCTGGAGGCAAAGGGGGGCAGAAGGTGAACAAGGTTTCCACATGCGTTTATCTCAGGCATATCCCGACAGGCATCGAGGTTAAATGCCAGAAAGAACGCTCACAGTCAGTAAACCGCTATCATGCAAGGGTCATCCTCGTTAAAAAAATAGAACAGCTGATAAAAGGAAAGGAAAGCGAGGAAAGGCAGAGGATAGAAAAGATTAGGCGCCAGAAAAGAAAGCGCTCAAAGCGGGCTAAGGAAAAGATGCTCGCTGAAAAAAGAATCGTCTCCGAAAAGAAAAGGCTTCGCTCTAAAAGCGTTATAGCGTCCATAGCGTTATAGCGTAAAAAAATTATCCATAACGCAATAACGCCCAACGCAATAACGCTTAACGCTTAACCCTTAATACGCCGTCCATTGACGCTATCTTCTGTATGATAGCTGTAAGCTGTTTTTTGTCCTTGACCTCAACAATGAACGTAATCTGGGCTTTCTTGTCAGGGGTTGCGATTGCCTCAAGCTGGCTGATATTGACATTCTCGGATGATACAAGCGTGCTGAGGTTGGCAAGCACGCCTGGCTTATCCTCTGTTTCAACCAATAACCTTGCAGGATATGTTGTGTCACCGTCCTGCCTCCACTCAACATCCACAAACCGCACATTATCAACCGCAAGTCTTTCAAGGTTGTGACACTTCTTGTTGTGAATTGTCACCCCTTTGCCCCTTGTGATAAATCCTACGAGGCTGTCTCCGGGCACAGGATAACAGCACTTTGCGGTATGGTAGAGAATATTGTCTATTCCCTTTATGCTTATCCCTTTCTGTTCTGCTGAAGACTTGGCAGGCTTTGGAGCTATCTCCTCAGCGGCTTTTTCAGGCATCAGTTTGTTTATTACCTGATGCGGTGAAATTTTGCCGAATCCTACTGATACAAAAAGCTCTTCGAGCGAAGACACTCCCTGAGACTTTGCTGCTTGCAGTATCTCATCCGATTTCATAAGCGCATTGCTCATATTATGTTTTTTCAGTTCACTCTCCAGAATTTTAATGCCAAGCTCCACGCCCTGCACCCGCTCTTCTGCGTTTATCCACTGTTTTATTCTCGTTTTTGCGCGCTGTGTTACGACAAATTTCAGCCAGTCCCTGCTCGGTTTGTGCGTTGGAGAGGTTATTATCTCCAGCGTATCGCCGTTTTTCAGCTGGTATCTCAACGGCACAATCCTGCCTCCAACCTTTGCGCCTACACATTTATGCCCGACCTGCGTATGGATGCTGTATGCAAAATCAACCGGTGTTGAGCCTGATGGAAGCTCTTTAATATCGCCTTTGGGGGTAAAGACATATACAACGTCAGGCACGACAGCGCCCTTTACCTCCTCAAGAAAATCCTTTGCATTTTTAAGCTCTTTCTGGGATTGCACCAGCTCTCTGAGCCAGACAATATACCTGCTGTCTTTTTCAGTAAGAGCGCCTTTTTCTTTGTATTTCCAGTGGGACGCTATGCCCTCTTCAGCAACCCTGTTCATCTCAGCAGTTCTTATCTGGAACTCAACCCTCTCGCCCTTAGGCCCGATTACTGTGGTGTGCAATGACTGATACATATTTGATTTCGGGACGCCGATGAAATCCTTGAACCTGCCCGGCACAGGCGTCCAGAGCGAGTGGATAATGCCCATGATTGCATAGCAATTGGCTTTTGTGTCTGTGATAATCCTGATTCCAAGGACATCTTGTATCTGCTCAAATGTAATGCTCTGCTTCTGCATCTTCTGATAGATGCCGTAGGAATGTTTTATCCTGTATGAGGCCTTCCCTGCTATATTTTCCTCTTTGAGTCTTGTCTCTATTTCCTTCACAACCTCTCTGAGATAAACTTCCTGTTCCTCTTTCCTTTTTGCAATCTTCTTTACAATCTCTTCATGCAGTTCAGGCATCATGAACTTAAAGCTGCGATCTTCAAATTCCGTCTTCAGCCAGCCAATCCCGAGCCTGTTTGCTATTGGCGCATAAATATCAAGCGTCTCAGCGGCAATCCTTTTTCTTTTTTCTTCAGGCAGATGCTCAAGGGTCTTCATGTTATGACGCCTGTCGGCAAATTTTATGAGTATGACGCGCACATCCTCTGCCATTGCCAGAAGCATCTTCCTGAAATTTTCCGCCTGCGCCTCCTCTTTTGTCATGAACTCCATCCTGCTTAATTTCGTAAGGGCATTTACAAGGAATGCGATGTCATTCCCAAAATGGGATTTCATGTCTTTTGCCGTTATGGTTGTGTCTTCGATTGTGTCGTGGAGAAGCCCTGCGGCAATAGTGGTTGTATCCATCTTCATGTCCGCAAGAATAGATGCGACAGAAAGGGGATGTTCTATATACGGAGAGCCTTCTACCCGTGTCTGACTGCCATGAGCCTCGCTGGAAAAGATATATGCCTTTTTCAGGAGTTCAACGTCCGCGTCAGGGTTGTAAGAAAGCACTTTTTTTATTAAGTCGTCAATCGTTACAACGTCTTCAGCCATGAGTTTATTATACAACTTTTAAAAAAGGGGGTTGGGAATTGGGGGTTTGTTCAGAAGTTTTTTTGCTAATCCCTAACACCTAAGCCCTAATCCCTGCCTTTTACCTGCTCGGCCTTAGCGCCTTGAGGCTTAACTGAAGATAGCTGCTTCCGTTATACTCATTAAGGACCGGAGTAAACACAGCGTCCACTGCGCCGGACACCTCTGTGGTTCCCATATCAAACCCTATTGCATCCATTGAATACGCGCCGTGTTTTAGTTTCATTTTAAGGTGATTGCTGCCTACTATCCTTGGATTTACAACCTCAAGTTTCCTGGCTGCAAGGAACGGTTCTTTATTAGAGCAGCCCACAGGTTCAAGCATTGCAATCTCCCTGATAAGGCTGTGGTTAACCTCAGAGAGCGCCACATCCGCATCAATCTCAAGTGAGGGAACAAGATCTTCTTTGGACAGAGCGGTTTCAACTATGCGCTGTATCGCTTTTTCAAAAAGCGGGATGTTTTCGGCCTTAAGCCGCACACCTGCTGCCTGCCTGTGCCCTCCGAAAGACAGGAGCAATTCTTCGCAGCCGGCAAGCCCGCCGCACAGGTCAAAAGAAGGAATGCTCCTTCCAGAGCCTTTTGCGATTCCATCCTTTATGGAAAGCACAAATGCCGGGCGGTAAAATTCCTCTGCTATCCTTGATGCAACAATGCCGACAACGCCCTGATGCCATCCCTTTCCTGAGACCACTATTGCACGCTCGTCATGCATAACACTTAATGCCTCGCGGGCTTTTTGATAAACTGATTCCTCTATTTTCTGCCTCTCAGCGTTCAGCCTGTTAAGCCATGAGCTGAGGTCTTCAGCTTCTCCTTCTGTCTCTGACAGCAAGAGGCGGACTACATCGCTTGCGTCTGAAATCCTGCCCGCTGCGTTTATCCGGGGTATCAGGGTAAAAGACAAAAGCCCTGCTCTGAGCTCTCTTTTATCAATGCCTGCTGCGCTTTTGAGCGTCCTTATCCCCTGCCTCCGGCCTTCATGGATAAGCTTCATCCCTTCTTTAACAAGAATCCTGTTTTCTCCTGTGAGAGGAACAACATCTGCCATTGTGCCGATTGCTACAAGGTCTAACAAATCGTGAACCGTGAACCGTGAACCGTGAACCATGGATAATGCCTGTGCAATCTTAAATGCCAACCCGGCGCCGGATAAAGTAGAGAGTTTTGAGTTATGAGTTTGGAGCTTTGGATTTACGACTGCTATTGCCTCAGGAACCAAATAGCGCAGTGGCGCAGTGGCGCAGTGGCCTTCTGCTCTACTGCTCTGCTGCTCTTCCGCTCTGACAACCGGTTCATGATGGTCTGTTATTATGACGTCAATCCCTTCCTTCTTTGCGCTGAAAGCGGCGTCAAAAGATGTTATGCCGCAGTCAACAGTGATTATGAGCGTTGCTCCAAGTTTCTTTGCAATCTTTACAGCAGCGGGATTAAACCCGTATCCGTGAGCAATTCTGTCAGGGATAAAATAATGGACATCTATTCCGGATGCCCTCAGCGCATGAACCATTATCGCAGTTGCGGTAAGCCCGTCGGCATCGTAATCTCCGTGGATGAGAACGGTTTCGTTAGTGTCGGCAGCGTGTTTTATTCTCTCAACAGCAGTTTTTACGCCGTCAATTTCAAAAGGGTCTGAAATGCCGGAGATATGCGGATTCAAGAAGCTATTGATTGCCTGCGGTGTCTTTATTCCCCTGCTTACCAGCACCTGTGCAAAGGCAGGAGAAACAGAGATGGCTTTTGATAAGTATTTAATATAGTCGGGGTTGGTCCTGTTTACAAGCCAGCGCCTATTCATAAATCCGTGATGCGTAACTCGTGAAGCGTGATGCGCAATCGCTTATTCCTTCAAACTCATCACCCATTACGCATAACGCATTACGGCCTTCTTGCAAACGTCTTCTTCCTTCCCCAGAGCAATACTGTGGGGCTTGCAATGAATATTGAAGAATAGGTGCCTATGACAACTCCCATTATCATCGCAAGGCTAAAGTCGTGTATAACCTCGCCTCCGAAAAAGAAGAGCGCAACTGATGTTAAAAGCACTGTAAGAGAAGTGACTATGGTCCTTGAGAGAACCTCATTTATGCTTGCATTCATTATGCTCTCAAGCGGTTCTTTGTGCCTTATTTTCATGTTTTCCCGTATCCTGTCAAATACAACAACCGTATCCGTAAGCGAATAGCCTGCAATGGTAAGGAGCGCTGTTACGAGGATGAGATTTATCTCGTGCCCCATAAGGTAGAACACGCCAAGAACGGCAAGCACATCGTGGAATGTCGCTATTGTCGCGCCCACTCCGAAATTGAACTTAAACCTGAAGGCGACATATATGAGTATCCCTAAAACTGCAACTCCTATTGCCATTGCCGCATCGGCCCTGAGTTTACCGCCTACTTTAGGCCCTATCTCAGTCGTTGAATCAACAACATACTTATTGCCGGAAAACTTTTGGCTAAGAATTTCTGTTACCTCGCTTGACGTCTGCCCAAGCTTTTGCTCTGTCTTTTTCACCCTTATGAGAATCTTGTTTACGGTAGGCATATTCTGAAGGTCAAAATCCTTAAGACCGCCCTCTTCCAGCGCTTTTCTCACATCATGAAGCACAACTGGCTTTTCGAATTTAAGCTGTATGGAAGTGCCGCCTGCAAAGTCAATTCCGAGGTTCGCCTTCCCGTTTGCTATCTGGATTATGGCGATAATGCCGATGATTGAAATAATCCCGGAAAATATAAACGCGATTTTCTTTTTGCCCATGAAATCTATTTTTGTATTTTTAATCAGCTCCAGCATCTGTCCTCCTATATGCTCAACTTTCTGACATCCCGCCTGCTCAGAATAAGGTCAAAGACTGTCTTGGTTCCTACAAGCGCTGTAAAAAGATTTATTGAAACACCAAGGCTGAGCGTCACTGCGAAACCCTTTATCGGCCCTGTGCCGAACTGAAAAAGCACTGCCGCTGTTATGAGGGTGGTGACATGAGAGTCAAATATTGTCCAGAATGCCTTGTTATATCCTGAGTCAACCGCTGCCCTCGGTGTTTTGCCTGCGCGCAGCTCATCCCGTATCCTCTCAAACATCAGCACGTTTGAATCAACAGCCATGCCTATTGCCAGAATAATCCCTGCAATGCCCGGCATTGTCAGCGTTGCGTTCAGAGACGCCATTGCCCCGAGAAGCAGTATGATATTAAGGACCAGCGCAAAATCAGCAATAACACCTGAAAGCCTGTAATAAACAATCATAAAGACTACGACAAGCACCGTGCCAATAATGCCTGCCATTTTTCCTGCCTCAATAGAATCTGTTCCGAGAGACGGGCCCACTGTAATGTTTTGAAGCATTTTTACAGGCGCGGGAAGCGCTCCTGCCTTAAGCACTATCGCAAGATCTTTTGCCTCTTCCATTGAGAAGCTTCCTGAAATCTGCGCGTTGCCTCCTGAAATCCTCTCTTTAATCTCAGGCGCTGAATATATTGTATTATCAAGAACTATTGCAAGTCTTTTCTTGACATTGGCTGCTGTCACTTCATCAAAGAGCTTTGCCCCTGCATCATTGAATGCTATAGATACATGAGGAAAGCCTGTCCTTGAAGAATCCAAGCTTACTTTTGCCTCTTTGAGCAGGTCGCCTGTCAGCGCCGCCTGTTTTTTGACAAGTATGGGAATCTTTCTTACAACGCCTGTTTCCCTGTTCACCTTTTTCTCAAAGAGTATCTCATCCTCTGATGGGATTTTTCCCGCAAACTTCTTAAGAATAGTCTCTTCTTCACCAGGCGCTACGGTTGCGGGTATCTCTGCGGCAACAGGGGATGCGTCATCAACAATTTTGAATTCAAGCTGTGCAGTCTTTCCGATTATCTCTATTGCCCTTTTCGGATCCTTTATGCCCGGAAGCTGGACAACTATTTCGTTTGTCCCCTGCCTGTGAATCGTCGGCTCTGCAACCCCGAACTGGTCAATCCTGTTTCTGATTGTTTCAAGCGCCTGGTCAGCGGCATTGTCCTTAATCCTTTTTGCCTCTTTGTCTGATATCGTATAGACAATGTTTGTCCCTGTCTCAACAGGCGTGAGCACAGGATAATTGTCTTCTATGGCTTTTCTTATCTCCATAGAGGAGGGAGCAACTGTTATAAGCAGTCCTTTGCTTGTAATCTCTGCGTTTAATTTCTTTTTTGAAATAATATCCTTTAATGATTGCGCTATCCTTTCAGTTGTTATCTCAACGGCTTTTTCGCCTTCAACCTCAAAGACAAGGTGTATCCCGCCCTGAAGGTCTAGCCCCAGCGTTATGCCCTTGTCAGGCATATTCTTCGTCCACCACTCAGGCATTGCTTTGAAAAACGGTGTGTTCGGCAGAAAAAATACCGCGGCGAGCATAAGAGTTGCGCCGATAAGAATAAATCTCCATTGAATCCTTTTTTTCATCTGAATCTGACCTCCGTCTACAGTGTAAGTGATTTGTGTCAGTGAAAGTTTTTACTGACACTGATAACTGACACTAATCACTTCTTTATGCCATTCTTGTGTCGTTTATATAAAGCTGAAATTCGCAGCTTAAAACCCTTGCCGCCTTTCTGCATACAACCATGCGCGACAGGAATATCTCAAAGTATTCTATTACCTGAGAGATCCTTGTATCTATTATAAGTGAAAGAGTAATGAGCTTGTTTTCTGCATCTATCGAGAGTTCCGACTCTGTTGCCGCATAATTAACCCTGTCGTGTATGTCCTCTTTAACCATAGCGGGATTTCTCACCCTGCTCCTGTGCACATCAGCCTTATCAGCGAGAATCAGCGCTGCTGCGATAGCATCCGGTATCACGCCTTCGTCTTCCTCGTGCATAACTATTGCCCTCATAGTCCTTGTAATGTCTCTGAGGCCATAGCCAAGCTCCTCAAGTACTTCCTTCGCAAGGATTGCACCCATTTTATGGTGATTGCTCCTTCCGAGCATATTCCCGATGTCGTGCAAAAACCCTGCTGCCGCAGCCATCTCTGCCTCACTTTCGCTGTATGACAGCTTCTTTAGAATATTGTAGGCTGTCTTAGAGACGATATCCGTATGCCTGAGACCATGTTCAGTGTAGCCGATAATCTCAAGATAGTTATCTGCCATTTCAATATAAAGCCTTGCTTTTTTGTTGTTATGCAAGGCGCTGAGGTCCGGAGCCAAATTAATCTTCCTCTGAAGCTGGCCTTAGTGCGGCAATGTATGCCTTGCCGACTTTTACCTTCACGTTCTCCGCAATCTTCAAGGTCACAGTGGTTGTGCCGACAGCCTCTATAACAGCGTATACCCCCCCTGATGTGATAACCTTGTCTCCCTTTTTCAGCCCGTCCAGCATCTGTTTATGTTCCTTGGCCTTCTTCTGCTGCGGCCTTATCAGGAGAAAATAAAAAACAACGAAAATAAGTATTAACGGCAGCAAAGACATGATTGCCGACCCTCCGCCCTCTGCCCCCTGCCCTTGTGCCGGCGCCATTGCCCATGCTATGTCATTAAACATTGTAACCTCCATTCTACCTCCCCCGATAATATCGGCGGAGGAGAGAAAAAATTTGATTATTATATTACTCGTTCACTGCGGATTTAATCAAGATGAGGAATAATCTCAGGATGACATTATAAATTGTCCTTGCGAGGAACCCCATTCGGGGGCGACATGGCAATCCCAAAATAGATTATTCAGTTGACATTAATTGTTCGGTAGAAATGAATTGATTGAAATTCCTTGTCTTCAAGCCTTCTGTTAAACTCTTATCATTAGTCCATAGAGGCATTGAAAGCTCAATACTTAAGGCTATGAACGGCGTATCTTTTTCATCAACACCCTTGCAAAGATTATATGCCTTCTGCCAGTTCTCTTTTGATATAGCCATTTTGGGGATTACAACTATTTTCTCAAAGAGCATTCTAACAAATTTTCTAAAATCCTCTATGGGAAACCGGCTCTTTTCAATAATGCGCGTCTCATACTTTTCCAGTTCAATAAATACAATATCAGGGGTGTAAAACTCATTTGACTGTATGATGTCAATATAAAACTGTTTCCCGCTTATAATTGCTGAAAAGATAATATTGGAGTCAATAACTGCTTTCACAAAGAGATGCCTTTTTTATACTCCTGCCAGCTCTCTTTTTTAATCTCTTCCGTCTCTTTTTCATAGTCTATCTTTAACCCTCTTATAGCAGCAGAGATATCTTTCAGCAGACCCTTTATTTTCAGAAACTTGAGACTGCGTTCAATTTCTTCTTTTATTTTTTCCTCTCCAAGTTGCAATAATTCTTCATTGCTTACTTCCAAAACTATTCTGCCCATATTTACACCCCCTTTATTGAAAGTATAACAAAAAATCCAAGTAAAAGTGGTTTTTGTTAATGATATTATGGATTACCTTAAAATCAGATTGCCGCGCACTCTTTGGTCTACGACTCGTAGAGGTGTTCTCACTGATAGTAGAATCACTGGGGAAGAAAGTACATCTACAATCCCAGCCACAAACGAACAGCATTTTCAACAGAAGAAATCTGAGAGTGGATTAGACATTTTTTGATTCTCTGCGGTCGAGGTCTAAAAAAAGTCTTTCGGCAGAGTGGATGAGTTCCTCGTCAGTTAAAGAAGGGAAGTTAAATTGGACAGTACGACGCAAAATTTCAGACGCTAAGTCTTTCTTCTCATTGTCAGACAAGAGTTCAAATGTATTGAGCAGGACACGGGAATCCAAAGCGAGAAAATACAACCCGTCCCCTTTTCTTACGCTTATAATTCTACCTTTTCTAAATGCGGGGCATTCCCGCTAAACGTCCTTGTTGCAAAAGAAGCCTGAAAGGTTTGGATGTAAGTCTTTTGCAACGTGTTAGATGAAGTTGCTGTCCCCTTAATTCAGTTCTTTCTGGATATTATAAATTCCAAAAATAAAACCGATTACAATTCCTATAAGAGAGCCAGCGTTGGCCCCTGCATCTGTTGTCCCTTTACCGGGAACAAAGATTCCGATAGTGCATCCCCCAATTGCTCCGATAATTGCAAAAAGCAAAGGCCATCCAATGAATGCACCAGGAACTCTTTTCCATGCGTTTTTAACCTTCTCCACTCTTCTTTTTATATACTGTTCTCGTTCTCCATTCGCAGTATTCAATGCGTTATCAGCAAGGGCTTGGGCCTCCTCAGCAATCGGTTTTGCGTCTAAAAATGCTACATAATCTCCCGATGCTACTTTATCTTTAGCGAGTTTAAGTTTCGCCTCTGCCTGCTCGCATATAGTGTTTGACTTGAGCGAGGCTTTATCTCTTGATGTAATCAAAGCTTGTCTTGCTTTTGAAACCGCTTCGTGAGCTTCCTTCAATACATTTTCTGATTTAGCTATTATATCTTTCGCTCTGTTAGAAGCTTCAGTGATTATGCTGGATAAAAGTTTTTCGACTTCACTTCTTACAAGGTCAAAATTTCTTTCCTTCTGTGCAAGATACCAATATAGAGGTTTGGCCACTATTGCATTTTGAAGTGAAGAAAGACAAGATTCTTTTTTTCTTTGTTGAGCACAATATTGAGCATAATCGTAGTGGCCATCTTCATAAGTAGGAGACAACTCAATTGAATTTTGCAAAATCGCTGCCGCTTGTTTATAATCTTCTTGACATGCATATATGTGGCTGGCATTGTCAAGTCTTTTCTGTAAAATCTCATCAGGGCTTTATTCTCAAGGGTTT
>JASEHP010000038.1 GCA_030018605.1 Thermodesulfovibrionales bacterium | reverse complement strand
ATATTCCTATCCATGAAGCTGCTGTTGTTCAGCATCTCTATTGCCTTCTGCGCTTCTTCGTCTGAGCTCATCTCAACGAAACCAAAACCTCTTGGCCTGCCTGTAGCGGCATCCGTTATCAGTTTTGTGGATACTACTGTTCCTGCCTTTGAAAACAGTTCTTTCAAGTCATCATCCGATGCCTGAAACGAGATATTCCCTACATAAAGTCTGTTACCCATGCTTCCTCCCGAAAATAAAATCCCAGAGCTGATGCCCTGGGTGATGCTTGCATATTACCTGACTCAATATCATATAATAACAGAAGATGGCTAAACTAAATATGCCAGTAATTGCAATCTTTGTCAAGGAGAAAATTCAATGATTGCTCATTTTAGCCTATTTGCCCCTTGGTCATGTAAGCCTTGATTTAGGGAAGGACAGCTTGCGGGAACAATGAGATTCAGGTTTGTTATAGGGTTAAGCATAATCATTTGGTCTGTTTTTTCCCCGCTGCAAAAACCGATGTGTTATGATGCGTCTAACCCCGGTGAAAACATATCTGTGCATCCGAAACAGCCCATAAAGATAGGCGTTGCCTCCATGATTACTCCTGTGGATACTGTTAAGTACTATCAGGAGATAATTGATTATATCGGCGAGCAGATAAACCAGCCTGTCCAGATGATTCAGAGGAGGACCTACGAGGAAATGGACTTGCTGCTTGAGAAAGGAGAAGTCAAGGCGGCTTTTCTCTGTTCTGCCTCCTATGTTATGGATAAGAGGAATTTTGGAGTCGAACTGCTTGTTGCGCCGAGCGTGAACGGCAGCACAGTATATCACTCATACATAATTGTCCATAAAGACAGCCCTGTTAAGTCGTTCCCTGAACTGAAAGGTAAGATCTTTGCCTTTACCGATCCTCGTTCTAACTCAGGGAAACTGTATCCGACATATCTGCTGAAGACTATGAATTCCAGCCCGGAGAAGTTTTTTAAACGGCATGTTTACAGTTACAGCCATAACAAATCAGTTGATCTCGTTGCCAAAAAAATTGCCGATGGCGCTGCTGTAGATAGCCTTGTTTATGAGCACATGCTGAAGAACGATTCACCTTATGCAAAGCAGACCAGGGTGATAAAAAGGTCTCCGCCTTATGGGATGCCTCCTGTTGTCGTACCAAAAGATATTGACAGAAATCTCAAGAAGAAAATAAAAGAAGCCTTATTGAATATACATACGACCCCGAAAGGCGTGGCAATACTCAAGGCAATGATGATAAACAGGTTTGTGGAAATATCAGACAGCGCCTATGACTCAATCAGAAAAATGGAGCAGGCTGTTTTAAACGCCCGGCCTTCTGCAACCCAGAAGGCCGGCAGACAAACCATATACTTTGGCGTAATCCCAAGAGATAATCCTCGCATAATGTATGAAAGATATCAACCCCTTCTTGATTATCTATCAGAAAAGACTTTCCATAAGTACGAGCTCGCTTTAAAGAAGAACTATGAGGAGACTGTAAATGCTATCGGCAGCGGTGAGATAGATATCGCATTGTTCGGGCCTCTCACATATCTTGAGGCGCACGCAAAATACGGCGCCACATGTATTCTAAAGCCAAAAGGCATAGACGGGCACGCAACCTATAAGAGCTTTATAATCACCAAGAAAGGCTCAGGAATCAGCAAGATTCCAGAACTTAAAGGCAAGACAGTGGCTTTTGCCGCCTCCAAATCAACATCGGGCAACCTTATCCCGCGGTATCTTCTTGCAAACTCAGGTGTGCACCTTAATGACCTCAGACAGTATGTTAATTTTGATTATCACGATTCTGTTGTAAAGGCGATTTTAAAAGGGCAGTATGATGCGGGCTCCGTAAGAGACTCAGTGGCAAGAAAGTATATGAAGCTTGGCATTGAGACGATTACCGAATCCGAGGCAATACCTACGGGCCCGCTTGTCGCAGGGCCAAAAACACCGCTGCCCGTTATAGAAGATATTAAAAAAGCTCTTCTTGAGTTGAACCCTAACAACAGCAGTCATAGGAACATACTGAAGAGGCTGGATGACGACCTGAAAAACGGGTTTATCGAAGCCGCAGATAACGATTACATACACATACGGGAAAAGATCAATGCGGTGCCTCAGACCTGCGGCAGGGGATGCCACCCCAAGATACGGCTATGAAGATGACAAACACCGCAAAAATTCCGGAGAAGTTAATATTTTTCTCCAGATTGGGACTCCAGTATAAATTTATACTGATTACCACATCTGCAATTGTTATCCTTATGTTCATTATAGGATACTTCGCTGTTGAGAGGGAAAAGTCTATTCTCTATACCGAAGTTGAGAGAGAGGGCAGACTGCTCGGAGAGACTCTTGCCATCCCGATAATAAACGACCTTATTTATGAAAGACTCGGGCTTGTTGAAGAGGGAGGCCTGCTTGACAACTATATACTTGAGATATTCAACAGGCAGGATGTAAACCTGCTTTACATAGCAATTATTGATGAGGACGGCAAAGTAATGTCTCACAACGATATCACGAACTACGGGAAGGTCTATACCGATCTGCTGACAATAAATGCGCTTAAGGCAGACCACACTATAATCCAGCAATTTTCTTATAGCGGGCATAAAGCGCTTGATGTCGGCGTCCCGCTTTCCATAGGCAAAAAACGCTGGGGGACTTTAAGGTTTGGAATATCGCTGAAAAAGGTGGAAGGTGAAATTATAGCCACTGTCAAAAAGATTGTCATCCTTACGCTGTTTCTTATTGCTGCCGGATTCGGGGTTATACTTTTGCTGAGCAGGCGGTTTATAAGCCCGATAACGCAGCTTGCAGCCACAATGGAAAAAACAGGGGGGGATTATCTTGATGTTAAGGTTGACGTGAAAGGATACGATGAGCTCGCTCTCCTTGGAGAAAGATTCAACAGTATGATTGAAAGAATAAAACAGGCAAACGAAGAACTTAAAAGAACACATGAGAAATTAGTCCAGTCGGAAAAACTTGCATCCATAGGCACCCTTGCCGCAGGAGTTGCCCATGAAATAAATAATCCGCTCGGAGGACTTTTCAACTGTCTCCGGATATTAAAGCAGAAGGGCGGCGACCCTGAGTTCAGGGAAAAATATTTAAGCCTTATTAATGAAGGTCTTGACAGGATAGAAAGCACAGTAAGCAAGCTCCTGTGGATGGCAAGGAAAAATGAGCACATGCCTGCTCCGGTAAATGTAAGGGATGCTGTAAATGACGTTTATTCCTTTGTTGAATACAAAATCAAAAAAGGCAAAATTCAGTTTATTAATGAAACAGACAGCGGGCTGAGAATCTTTATTGACCCGCATGATTTTCAGCAGGTTGCGCTTAATCTTTTTATAAATGCAATTCAGGCAATGGAGAATGGAGGCGCATTGAAGGTCAGGGGGTACAGAGAAGATTCAAGGGTCAAGATAGAGGTTACGGATACAGGCAGCGGAATTGCTCAGGAAAACCTCGGGAGGATATTTGACCCGTTTTTCACAACGAAACCGCCTGGCGAAGGGACAGGGCTGGGACTGTGGTTGACTTATGAGATAATCAGAAACTACAATGGAGAAATTTCTGTTGAAAGCGAGGCCGGCAAGGGAAGCACTTTTGTAATGAGCTTCCCGGCAGGGCAATCATCGTGAAGGAAATATGTCTAAACAAAAATGTCATTGCGAGGGCGAAGCCCGTGGCAATCTTACGAGGAGATTCCTCACTCCGTTCGGAATGACACTTCGTGTCAGATTGCGGAGTTTATACCGAGCGTCAAATGAATGAGAGATTGCTTCGCTTTGCTCGCAATGACGATGCGAGGTTTTTAGCAATGAAACACACATGCCGGCAAGTCGGCACAAAGGGCGATGAAAATTACCCCTCCCCCATCCCCCTCCCTCAAGGGGAGGGGGTGAGGGGGAGGGTGGAAGGTATTTTCAGGTGAAAGAAACCATTCTATTAATTGAAGATGAAAAGCTGATGAGGGTGACCATAGAGGATGCCCTTAGGACGGCAGGCTACGAAGTACTGTCCTTTGAAACAGGGGCAGAGGCTTTGAGTTCCCTCAAAATCAGCCCTGCTGATGTCGTGGTTACAGACGTCAGACTGCCTGATATTGACGGGCTGAACATCCTTGAACAAATCACACGGATGAATGACGCACAGGTGATAGTGATGACAGCCTTTGGCACGATAAAGGATGCTGTTAATGCAATGAGACTCGGAGCGTTTGACTACATAACAAAACCTTTTTCTCTGGATGAATTTCTCCTGCTTATTGAAAGGGCGCTTGAGGTAAAAAGGCTCCGCGATGAAAATATCAGGTTAAAGAAAGACCTCAGCAGGTGCTACGGGTTTCCGAATATTATCGGTGAAGGCCCTGAAATGAAAAAGGTCTTTTCCCTGGTTGAAAGGGTTTCCAGTACCGATTCAACCATCCTTATCCTTGGCGAAAGCGGCACAGGCAAGGAGCTCATAGCCACTACAATCCACTATCAGAGCAAGCGAAAAGACAAGCCGCTGATTAAAGTAAACTGCGCTGCAATGCCTGAAGGCCTGATAGAGAGCGAACTTTTCGGGCATGAAAAAGGCGCATTCACAGGAGCAATCAAGAGAAAACCCGGCAGATTTGAACTTGCAAATGAAGGCACGATTTTTCTTGATGAGATTGCAGACCTTCCTTTATCCACGCAGTCAAAGATATTAAGGGTAATACAGGAAAGGACATTTGAAAGGGTTGGAGGGACAGAAACATTAAATGCGGATGTAAGGATAATTGCGGCAACGAACAAAAACCTTGAAGAAGAGGTTAAGGAAAAAAGGTTCAGGGAAGACCTGTATTACCGTCTTAATGTAATACCGGTAATCCTTCCGGCGTTAAGGGATAGGAAAGAAGATATCCCTCTTCTTATAGATTCGTTCTTGGAAAAGTGTAAGAATAAGCTGTCAAAAAATATCCATTTTTCAAGAGATGTGATTGGTGCGCTTATTGAATATGACTATCCAGGGAATGTCAGAGAGCTGGAGAACATTATAGAGAGATGCTCAACACTTGCTGTTTCGGATGTGGTTGAAAAAGATTCCCTGCCGTCATTTATTCTCAAAAAGACAGAGGGCGGCAAACAGCCGTCTCTTTCGTCTGTGGCTTCAGAGGCGGAGAAGGACTATATAATCAGGACGCTGAAGACAGCAAAAGGGAACAAGACAAAGGCGGCTGGAATATTGGGCATAAGCAGAAAGACCCTGTGGGAAAAAATTAACTCCTATGGTATTGGGTAACCCCCGTTAGAAGATGTTTCTTATCTCAGAATTCCTCGCTACGCTCGGGATGACAGAAAGTGTAAAGTTATGACATTAGCTCCTGAATCTGTTAATCTCGCCATCTAAAGTTTCCACTGCATCCCCGAGAACTGATGATTCCTTTGTCATTTCTTTGGCAAGCCCGAGGTTATCCTTTGCAATATCTGTTATAGTCTCTATACGTTTGGTTATGGCTATGCTTCCTGCCCTCATATCCTCCATTGCCTTTTTTATCCGGCTTACCTGTGAGAGTATGTCCTCTCCTGACCTTGTAATAAGGTCTGCGCCCTTAGACTGCTCTGAGGTGGAATTCTTAAGCCCTTGCGCAATCTCCTTTGATTTCTCTATGCCTGCGAGTATCATCTCGCTGCCCGAACGCTGCTGCTCGGATGCATTTAGTATTTCTTCCATCCTAAAGGATAGGCCTTCAATTGATAAAGTTATCTCGTGTATTGCCTTTGCCTGTTCCGAGGTCGCTTTTTCTATAAAGGCAGTTTGAGAGGCTGATGCAGTGGAAGTTTCAAGGATGCCATTAAATACAACGCCGGCATCTGTTATTAATTCCAGCCCCTGCTCTATCAGATTCACAGTCTTTTCCTCGGCAGTTGCGACGCTATTTATATACCCTTTAACATCTTCTATTATAGTTGTGATTTCTTTTGTGTTCTGGGCTGTGCGCTCTGCAAGCCTTCCTATTTCATCAGCGACAACGCCAAACCCCTTGCCGTATTCGCCTGCCTGTGCGGATAGGATTGCTGCATTAAGGGCCAGCAGTTTTGTCTCATCAGCAACCTCAGCTATAACCTGAACGATTTCATCTATCTTTTCAGATGATTTTCTCATGCCTTTAACAATCTTAGCTGTCTCGTCAGCGGAATCCTTTATCTCGCTTATGCTTTTTACAGACTCATGAATGGATGTTATCCCTTTTTCACGTATGCTTGAGGTAACTTCTTTTGCAAGGTGTGAAGACTGTTTTGCAGAGTCCCTGACCTCGTTAACGCTTGCAGTAATCTGAGTGGCAGATGCCACTGTGCTGCTGACTGATTTCCTTGAATACTCTATGCTTTCATTTATTGCCTTGATTGCTGCGAAACTTTCCTCTATGGAAGATGAAGTCTCATCTATGAATGAAGCAAAGGAGGCTGTGTTTTCAGCCACCTCTTTTACGGACGCCTTCATCTCAAGGAGTGTTGTTAATGTGCCTTCTGCGGATTCATGCAGATGCTTTACAGCTTCGGTAATCTCTCCGGTGGTAGTGTTTATCTCAAGGACAGAGGTGGTTATCTCGGCTGAGTCAACAACCTGATGTTCCGAACTGTCTGTTAATTTGTTCATGCCTGTAACAAAGCCGCTTACGGAGAGCTTAACTTTTTTCAGAGAATCCCTGACCTGATGTATTAACCCTACAAGGCCTCCGCGCATTGACTCTATGGAGCTTACAAGCCTGCCCATCTCATCCTTTGACATGGTTGTGACTGCACGGGTCAGGTCTCCCTTGGAAATCTCGGTCGTCACCGAAAGCACAGCCTCAATGGGTTTTACAACAGTTCTCTTCATGCTGAGAGGGATTACGATAAGAAGGACTGTTATGACAATCGCACCCATAGACGCAACTCTTATTAACATGGCAGACACCTTTGCCTCTGGTGTCGCAAGCGATGTCTTAATCATTACAACTCCGCGGTAAAGGGAGTCTTTCCCGTGACATCTTTGGCACTTTTCAGCGTTTTGCAGCAGGCCAAGGTGTGTAAACGCCTTTTTGCCTCCTGACTCCTCATAGACATTCAGCCGTTGTTCTTTTACGAGGCGGTCTATCATGTCAGTTTCAAGCACCTTAGGGCGCTTTTTATCAAAGGCTCTTGTTCCGTCCATGCTTACAGCCTCAAGAGCTTCCACCTCTCCTATCTGCCTGAACGCGTTAAGTATGTTATTGGCTATATCAGCCTTTCCTTCAAGCATCACAGCCTCTATTGATTTGAAAACCGCTTCTGTAAAAAGGTCCCAGCGTTTTTCATTCAGGGCATAAACATCTTTTCTTGCGTTATAAGATTCAATGATCAGAAAAGGGCCGGCCACGATAATAAGCGTGAGGAAAACAATGGATGATATCTTCCACCCCAATTTTTGCGTTAAAGGATTTTTAATAATCTTCATTTTAGATAGCCCCCTTCTTAAGATTAATCTAATAAATATATCAGAATGTGAAAGCAATGTGCAACGGCTAAGAAGGAGATATCTGAGCTGTTCCGGTGTGTTTTATTGTGTTTCTTTTCTGTAACACTTAATCTTGCTGTCGCCATGTATGACAGAAATCATTTAAATCAACGTGTTATATCCATAAAAAGCATTTTTTGCGTTACATATTCGTAACAGTCCTTGTTGGACAGCTTATCAAAAAAGCTGATTAATCCTATGCTTTCAACTGCGAGAGAACATGGCACTATTATTGCTATTCTTTAGCTGCACATCGTAATAAAATACAATAAAGGAGATATGAAAGACCCTGATATCACAAGGCGGGATTTTATAAAGTTTTTGGGGGCAGCATCTGTTACTGGTCTTTCATCGGAATTGGCAAATGCTGAGCCTGTTGATAGGTATGCCAAGCTTGTTAACACCTTCAAGTGTATAGGCTGCAGGCGCTGCATGTCAGCATGTAAGAGGGAAAACAAGCTTCCGCCTTATGATATACCTGAATCTCTGATAAGGGATATGGACGGCACAACTTATACTGTGGTTAATTTTAAAAAAAGCAGCAGAAATACAGAATTTGGCAAGTTTGTAAAATGGCAGTGCCAGCACTGCATAAAGCCTGCATGTGCAGGTGTGTGCCCTGTAAAGGCTATTACAAAGAACAAGATAACAGGCGCTGTTATTGTGGATGAAACAAAGTGCATAGGATGCAGATATTGTTATCAGGCATGTCCCTATAAAGTGCCCCGTTTTGATTTTGCTAAAAGGGTAACGAGAAAGTGCCATCTCTGCTATACCCGTCTGCCGAGATTTAAGCCTGCCTGCGTAGCAGCATGTCCTGTGGAGGCGATTGAGTATGGATATAGAAACCTGTTATTAAAAAAAGCAAAGCAGGAGGCGCAGGCTGTGAGGGGGTATGTGCTTGGAGAGCATGAGGCAGGCGGAACTGATGTGCTAACCATCCTCCATGACCCTCCGCAGGAGATGGGCATGATTGTTGCGCCCAAAAAGGTTGTTAATCAAGACATTGACAAGGTGAGAATAACATTTTCTGGCGTTGGCGCTGCAGCCGCTGTAGTTGGAGCGCTTTATCTTTACTCGCAGATTACAAAGGATGAAGGTGATGATAAGTAAAATAGAGACAATAGATGATAAAACCTCATGCTACTACATCGGCATATCCCTGCTTCTGTCTTTGATGTTTCTTGGAGTCTATGCAGCAGTGATGTCTTATGTGGGAAGCATGGAGATGCTGGAGTTTCATATCTCTATTCCGTGGACAATGATGATTTCAACTTATGTCTTTTTTGTGGCATCAAGCATCGGTCTCTGTATTGTTGCTTCTTTAGGCTATGTATTTGGTTTAAATAGGTATAAAATCATCAGTAAAAGGGGAACTTTCCTTGCAGTTATCACGATAATATTCGGGATGTTAAATGTCTTGCTTCACTTAGGACATCCTGAAAGGGCGCCTATTTATACTACCTTTACCCCAAACTTCCGTTCAGCAATGTGGGGGATAGGATTTTTTTACAACCTATACATACCGCTTATAATGCTTACCTGCTGGCTTTTGATAAGGGCTGATTTAGCCGTGATTTCTGAAAATTCAACAGGCTGGAGACATAAGCTGTACGCATTGGCATCAGGCAAAAAATGGCTGAAATCTTACAATTTGCAGCGGTTTACAGGAGTTATAGGGGCAGGGTCTCTTTGTTTCGGTCTTCTGGCGCTGGCTGTTGAAGGCTCGTTATTCGGGCATGTGGAAGCCCGTGAATACTGGTATGGCGCTGATATCCCTGTTTATTTTATTTTCTCAAGCATACATCTGGGCATTGCATGGCTGATTTTTATGACTATCATCACCTATAAATTTAAGGGTGAAGAGATGGGAGAGAGGCTTAAAAAACTCATGCTTGAGATGGGAAAGATATTCATCATACTTTTATCTGTAAGCTCCCTTTTCATAACCTATAAGGTATATGCAGGAAGTATAGATGCGATGAAGGCAAAGACCGTAATGCTTTACATAAAAGGCGCATTGAGCATTCCATTCTGGATTTTTGAGATGGCAATAGGGACAATTCTTCCCATTGTTGTATTACTCTTCGCAGTGCAAAGGGAGAGCCTTAACGGTTTGCTCACTGCCGCCGTAATGGTTTTGGCAGGCGCCTTTGTAATGAAATATGACTTTGTAGTGGCAGGGCAGGTATTCCCGGTTTTTAAGAAGGCGCCCTTAATGTTTCCGGCATTTATGGAGATACTTCTGATTGCAGGAATAGGCGCGGCATTTTTCTCTGTGTACATGCTTGCAGAGAGGTTTTTACCGTTAAAAGAGGCTAATTGACAAAAAACATACAGGAGGAGACATGAAAAAACTAACGCCGCTGATAATCATTGCAATCTTTGCCCTTACAGTCACAATAGTGATTGTTGCCACCTTTATGCTTAAACACAAAGAGGTGCCGGAGGGCGAGTTCAAGAACATGATAGGCGCAAAGTATGCAGGCTCAATGGAGTGTAAAAAGTGTCATGAGAGGAAATACCTTGAATGGGCTACAACGCTTCATCCCAAAATGATGCAGGATGCAAAGGCAAACCCGCTGGTAATAATGGGCGATTTTGATACTTCCAGCAAGATAAGGACCTTCAGCAAAGAGGATGTTCATTATAGTATCGGCAATCTTTTCAGGCAGGTATATCTTAAAAAAGCAGGAGATGATTATGAAGTGCTGCCTGCTGCGTATGACATTATTTCAAATAAATGGGAGGCATTTATAGACAGGCAAAAAAAATCATGGTTTAAGGAATGCGCAGGCTGTCATGCAACAGGAGTTGACCCTGTGAAAAAGACATTTAAAGAGGCAGGAGTAGGCTGCGAGGCATGTCATGGGCCTGGCAGCAACCATGTAAAGGCTATTGCCGGCTATGAGATACCAACGACAATAAACCCGCAGAGGATGACATCAGGCTCTGCAGCGCAGATATGCGGCTCGTGCCATTCAAGGGGCAAGGATAAAAAGAGCGCCCATCCCTATCCGGTGGAGTATATGACATCAAGGGGTCTTTCAAACCTGTATCTGCACTTTGACGTAGCTGACACGAAAAGCAATCCTGATATGTTCTGGCCAAGCGGCGAAGGCAAATATGGCTACATGCAGTATATTGACTGGAAGGCAAGCCAGCACGCACAGGCAGGCATTACCTGCACAAGCTGTCATACTGTTCATCAGAGCCTGACAACATTCCAGACAAGACTTGCAGGAGACCAGCAGTGCAAAAGCTGCCACACTACAACCGAAAACAGGATGGCGCATAAGATTCATACCTTTGGAAGCTGCATTGACTGCCACATGGCAAGGACCATGACAGGCGCTGGAGGAGGCCTTACCGGCAGGAGCCATACATTTAAATTTATATCTCCTGAATTGAGCCTGAAAAAAGGAGGCGTTAAAAACCAGCCCAATTCCTGCAGCGGCTGTCATCATCACAAGGACACCCCGCTGGAGGATTTAGTAGAGTTCCTTGATGCGGCAAAGAAGACAGATATGCCGCTGCCATACAGCGCGCATAAGAGGCCGCCTGTTAAGAAATAAAATGGAAAACAACAAAGACATATCAAGACGGCAGTTCATAGGAGGGCTTGCAGTATCATCCCTTGCAGCTGGATTGCCGTCTTTATCAGAGGCGGCAATAACAATAACAAGGCATGCGAAACTTGTTGACACCACAAAGTGCATAGGGTGCAAGCGGTG
>JASEHP010000037.1 GCA_030018605.1 Thermodesulfovibrionales bacterium | reverse complement strand
GTTGACTATCTCATCAAAAAAGGAGGTATGTCGCATTTGTATGGAACTTATACAGTAACTTGACAAGTTACGTGTTTTTTGGTATTTATTAAGTTATGATTTTTGGCAGCAAAGGCTCTATAGGCCTGGACATAGGCTCAAGCTATTTCAAGGCAGTGCAGATCAAAGACACTAAACAGGGTTACGAGCTTGAACTTTTTGATACGCTTCCAATCGCGCCTGAGATTATAGTTGACGGCGCCATAATAGACTCGCTCAGGCTGGTAGAAGCCCTCAAGGAACTTACAAAAAAAGCCCGTGTAAAAACAAAAGATGCAGTAATGGGAATCTCGGGGCATGCCTCAGTGATTATAAAGCGGATATCGCTTAATGAGATGTCAGAGGATGAGCTTGCCGAATCAATAAAATTTGAGGCGGAACAGTATATCCCGTTTGACATTGAGGATGTGAACCTTGACTTTCAGATACTCGGCCCCAGAGAAGAGCCCGGGCAGATGGATGTTATACTCGTTGCGGTTAAAAAAGACATAATCAATGAATATGTTGCAGTTGTAAAAGAGGCAGGCATGAATCCGATAATAGTGGACGTAGCTGCCTTTGCTCTTGAAAACATGTATGAAATCAATTACGAGATTGAACCGAACAGAAATGTGGCGCTGGTCAACATCGGAGCAAACACAATAAATATAAACATCCTTAAGGGCGGGGGTTCCGTATTCACAAGAGATAGCTCTCTTGGAAGCAATCTGTACACGGAAGCCATTCAAAAGGAATTCAGCATTACATACGAAAACGCCGAAAGGCTTAAAAGTGGAGAGTCCATAGAAGGCGTGTCGCCGGGCGACGCGTATTCAGTAATCATGAATACCTCTGAGGATTTAATCGATGAAATAGGACGTTCGCTGGATTATTACAAAATGACCACACTGCATGAGAACATACATGAGGTAATACTGAGCGGAGGAGGAGCGCTTATAAAAGACTTTCCGAGGGTCCTCTCGGAAAAAATCGGGGTTGAATCAAAGGTAGCGGAGCCGTTTAAGAACATTTCCATTCCAACAACATTTGATGTTTCATATATACATGAAATGGCGCCTATGGCAGCTGTTGCTGTAGGGCTTGCGCTGAGGAGGCCTGGGGATAGATGATAAGAGTAAACCTCCTTCCGGTAAAGCGCAAGAAAAAGCCCAAGGCGGTTCCGGTATTCATTATCAACAGCGTCCTACTCACCTTGGCGGCAGTTATTGTGTCGGGGGATCTATTCTATTATATAAACTCCCGCTTGGCCACGCTTCAACAGCAAAAAAAGACTAACGAAGCAACAATAGCGGACATGAAGAACAAGATAAAGGAAGTAGAAAACTATGAAACCCAGAAACAAACGCTTGAAAAAAGGAAAGGCATAATAGAACAGCTTAGAAAGAATCAAAGCCTTCCTGTAAAAATCCTTTCAGAGATGGGCAATGTGCTGCCAAACGGCGTCTGGCTTCAGTCCATGTCTATATCAGGCATTGACATAAAGATAAGCGGCGCGTCATTCACAAATGAGGATGTTGTCAACTATGAAAAGAATCTTAAAAAGTCAGCTCTTTTTACGGATGTAACCCTTCATGGGACACAGAAGTCAACCACAGGCAAGGTAGTAACTTATCAGTTTAATATAACGTTTAAGGTGAAGGCAGGATAACGTGGCTCTCAAGCTTGACATAAAATTTGATCTAAAGAAGGTGCCCAAAGGCGCAAGAATAGCCATAGCAGTTGCGCCTGCTCTGATTATTGCAATACTGTTTGTAATGCTTGTGCATATGCCTAAGACAAAGGAAATCAAAAAACTGGATGCTGACATATCTGTACAGGAAAATGAGATAGCCAAAAATAAAACAAAGGCGGCGAAACTGGATATTCTTAAGATAGAAAATGACAAGCTTATTAAAGAGCTCAAAGAACTTCAGGAAAAACTTCCGGAAGAAGAAGGGATATCTACGCTGATTCAGCAGCTATCCGAGATAGCTCTAAAGTCAGATATAGACATATTGACATGGAAACCAGAGGTAAAAAAGGTGCACCCAAGCGGTATAGTTGAAGAAATCCCATTTTCCTTAACCCTTGCAGGAACTTATCATAACCTCGCTTTCTTCTTCAGTAGCCTTACACGATTAAACAGGATTGTCAATGTTTCTGATATACAGCTCAGGGATCCAAAGGCGCAAAAAGAAGAGGCGGCATTAAACATATCACTAAAGGCTGCAACTTTTTCAGCGGTGAAAGAGAAGGGCAAATGATACAAGTGATAGCGAATAGAAGACAGAAGATAGAATACAGGAAAATACTGTTCTTGCCTGTTATCATTTTCGTTATTGTTTTCCTCTTTTCAGGAGCATGCGATAAGAAAACGGCTCCTTCCAAGGCAGCGCCTGCAAAAGCTGCCCAGGCGTCAACTACGCAGAGCGCCGAGGCAAAAGAGACTAAAGCAGTGGAAGAAGTAATCATTTACGAGAAAAGAGGGAAAAGAGATCCGTTTGTTTCTCTCGTTGTAACTGCGGTAGAAAAACCAAAGAAGGGACAGACCCCTCTTGAAAATTATGATATCAGCGCAATTAAGATTTTAGGCATCGTGTGGAATGAAAAAGGCAATTTTGCAACAGTAGTTTTACCTGACGGAAAGGCATATACTTTAAGAGAGGGTATGACTATCGGGATACACGAAGGGAAGATCCAAAAGATAAACAAGAACCATATCGTTATCGTGGAAAGAATAAAAGATTATAAGGGACAACTTAAATCAAAAGAAACAATTTTGAAACTCCTCGATGGGGAGGAAGAATGAGACAAAAATTAGAAATTAGAGATCAAAAAACAGGAAACATAAACAGGCGGGCAGTGGCATCTCGTAGAATCGAGTCTACGACTTCTCTGCCGTTTGTCATCTGTGCCTTCTTGTTGGCAGCTATAGTGCTCGCTTCAGGATGCGCAACTACGACCAGTGTGCAGGAGCAAAGGCAAATCGCCACGTTGACTGCCATAGACATAACAGACAATACGCTTAATATCAATGTAGATAAACCATTCAAATACACAATTTACAAGCCTTCTGACCCTTACAAGGCAATTGTGGAACTTCCGGATGTGCGGCTTGGGATTGCTGCAGGCAAAATCAAATCAGAGAAAGCAGGCATAACAGAGGTTATACCGTCTCAAACAGATGCTCCGCCTTTAACCAAGCTTGAGATACTCCTCTCCTCACCTGCTGGTATCATGCCTGCATATAAGGGAACCCTGCTGACACTCAACATAATTAATCTGGAAGAAGAACTTAAAGTAAAAACAACTGAAAAAGCGTCTGAAACGCCAAAGGCAGAGGAAAAAACTCAGGAAGTCAAAACTCCAGTGGAAAAAGCAGAAGAACCGGCATTGCCAAAGGCAGCAGCGCCAAAAGAGCTTTCGCCTGCAACATCAATTTTAAAGGTAAATATTGAAAAGGAACAGGATGTCCTGAAGCTGACAATAAAAGGCGACGGCGCTCTGAAGCCTAATGTTTTTGAACTTGACAATCGAACAGTTTTAGACATGCCTAATGTTACGCTTGATGCTCCATTGCCCAAAGCACAGTCTCCCCTTAAAGGCATCAGAGTGGGCAAATATAAAGACAAAACAAGAATTGTGCTTGACATGAGAGAAAAAACAAGTTTTACTGTAACCTCAATAGAGGATTCTGTAATAGTAGCATTCCAACTCTCTGAAAAAGAAAAATACGCTGCAAAGACATCTGAGGGAGAAACAAAGGTTGCTGAGGGAGCGATGAAAAACTCAGCTGCTTCTGCTGAAAAACCTGCTGAAGTCGGAGACTCGACTCTACGAGAAGGCAAATACAAAGGACAGAAAATTTCTCTTGATTTTCAGGATGCAGACATTGGGCCGATATTCAGGCTTTTGGCCGACATAAGCGGATACAACTTTGTAATTGATCCCGCTGCAAAAGGGAAAATTACGCTGAAACTTATGAATGTGCCATGGGAGCAGGCGCTTGATATAATACTGCAGACTCATGGCCTTGCTAAACAACAAGAAGGCAATATAATATGGATTGCTCCAATTGCCACGTTTACCAAAATATCAAAAGAAAAAACAGAGGCCAAGGCATCCGAGGAAATAGCAGAAGAACTTGTCCAGGAAATTGTAAGGATAAACTATGCTACTGCTTCCGAAATAAGCACGGCTATTACAAATGCCAAAATAATCAGCAAAGACAGAGGCAGTATAACGATGGATAACAGGATGAACACTCTTATTATAAAAGACACGCAGAAAAATATTAACAAAATAAAAGCGCTTGTAAAGATAATGGATGTTGCAAAATCGCAAGTTATGATAGAGGCAAAATTAGTGACAGTAAGCAGCGATTATACCGAAAAACTCGGAATAAGATGGGGAGGGACTATCGGAACCCCTCCTACTGGTATTGGCATCGGCGAGATTAAAAGCGGGACATTTTCTGTGAATACTCCTATAGTAACTGCAGGAGCCGCTGCTACAAATCCCGGCGGAGTTTTAGGATTAAGCTTAGGAAGCGCAAGCACTGTGCAGGTGAACCTGTCACTCTCAGCGCTTGAATCAATCAACAAAGCACGGACATTGTCAAATCCAAAAATATTGACGATGGACAATGAAGCAGCCAATATTCAACAGGGACAAACCTTTTTTGTTCAAACCACAAGCGCAGAAGGCACAAAAACAGAAGAGAAACAGGCAACATTAAGCCTGAATGTCACTCCGAAGATTACACCTGACGGCTACGTCCAGTTAAAGGTTACAGCAACCGATAACAGCCTTACGAGCGTAACTCCGCCGGTTATGGATACAAAAACCATAAATACAAATGCGCTTGTAAAAAACGGTGAGACATTGGTCTTAGGCGGGATATATACTACAACTACAACAGAAGGTGAAGAGGGGATACCGCTTCTGAGCAGGATACCTATTCTTGGCTGGCTTTTTAAAACAAAAACCCAGTCAGGGCCTAATGTTAAGGAACTCCTTATCTTCATAACTCCTACAATCGTAACTAAGCCGTAAAAATTCATTCTACAATGGCTATCAGATACCTTACCTCAGGAGAATCGCACGGCAAAGCCCTCATGGGAATTCTTGAGGGCATTCCCTCAGGGCTTCCTGTTTCTTCCGTCGGCATAGACATAGACCTCAGAAGAAGACAGGGAGGCTACGGCCGCGGCGGAAGAATGAAGATAGAGACTGACCATGCTCAAATACTGTCAGGCATCCGCTTCGGCAAAACAATCGGCTCTCCAATAGCCCTCCTTATAGAAAATAAAGACTGGCAGAACTGGCAGGATGTTATGAGCGTAACCCCCCTCACTCCCCCCTTAAATAAGGGGGGAAGCAAAGGAGGGTTAGTTGCCAGTCCGCGCCCTGGACATGCCGACCTTGCCGGCGCAGTTAAATATGACACGCATGATATGAGGAATATTCTTGAACGCTCAAGCGCAAGGGAAACGGCAATGAGGGTCGCTCTTGGAGCAATAGCAAAGAAAATTCTTGCAGGGTTTAATGTTAAGATTGGCAGCTACGTTATACAAATAGGGGAAGTTCAAAGTTCATCCCGAATAGGTCGGGACAAAATTCAAAATTCAAAACAAGAACTTTTAGAATTGTTTAAAAATGCTGAAAAGTCGCCTGTAAGATGTCCTGACAAAAAGGCATCGGCTAAAATGATCAGGTTAATTGATAAGTCAGCAAGGGAAGGAAATTCACTCGGTGGAATCTTTGAGGTATTCGTGACCGGAATCCCTATCGGCCTTGGCAGTCACATACAGTGGGACAAACGGCTTGACGGAAAACTTGCTCAGGCATTGATGTCCATTCATGCTATTAAAGGGGTTGAAATCGGCATGGGCTTTGAGATGAGCAGAAAATCAGGATCAGAGGTAATGGATGAGATATTCTACAACCGTGAAGCGTTAAGCGTTAAGCGTGACGAGAAAATAAAACTAACGCATCACGCATCACACATCACGCATCACGGTTTTTACAGAAAGACAAATAATGCCGGCGGTATTGAGGGCGGTATGACAAACGGAATGCCGATAATAATAAAGGCTGCGATGAAACCGATACCCACCTTAAGAAAACCCCTTAGTTCAGTTGATATTAATACAAAGAAACCTATCAAGGCGGCTTACGAACGTTCTGATATATGTGCTGTGCCTGCTGCGGGAGTTGTAGGCGAGGCGATGACAGCGCTTGTTATAGCTGACACCTTCCTTGAGAAATTTGGCGGCGACAGCATGGCAGAGGTTAAGAGAAATTACAACTCCTATCTAAAATATCTTTCGAAGTTTTGAATCCCCTCAAGGAAAGTTTAGAAGCAAGAAGCTTGTCTCATTGTCATTCCCGCTTGTCGGGAATCGTTCTCTTCCATAAAGATTGCGGGCAAGCCGCAATGACGGAAACTGACCCTGCATGTCTGCATTATTTGGATGAATGCGATTGACATAGTCTCAAATATAATGAAAAATATCGGCATGAAAAATATTGTGCTGACCGGTTTTATGGGAACCGGTAAATCCGAGGTAAGCCGAGAACTTTCAAAAGTTCTCGGCTGGAAGGCAATAGACGTTGACACAGAGATAGAAAAATCTCAGAGGATGAAAATAACCGGGATATTTAAGCAGTTCGGAGAGCCCCGGTTCAGGGATATTGAGACGGAGATGATAAAAAAACTTTCTAAAAACAAAAATGTTATTATCTCAACAGGAGGAGGCGCTGTCTTAAGGCAGGAGAATATGGATGCCTTGAGAGAAAACGGAGTAATAATTTGCCTTACAGCCGCACCTGAGACCATACTGAAACGGACAAGCAACAATAACGACAGGCCATTGCTTCAGGTGGAAGACCCTTTAAAGAAAATTCAGGAGCTTCTTGAATTCAGAATGCCTTATTATGAAAAAGCAGATATAATGATAGATACAGAAAACAAGACGCCTCTTGAGATTGCGGAAGAAATAATAGAGAAAATTAAAAAAAGGTTTTAGGTGTCAGGTATTAGGTGTTAGACTGAAACCTAGAACCTGAAACCTGAAACCTAACAAAAGAATGAAAAAGATAAGAGTTAACCTTGGAGACAGAAGCTACGACATCTGCATAGGAAGCAAGATTCTCAAAAAGATTGGTCCTAAGCTGAAATCTTTCAACTCAAGCCCAAAAACCGCAATCATAAGCAATCCGACCGTATATAGGCTTTACGGCAAAAAAGTTCTGTCTTCCATAAGGTCTTCAGGATTTGATGGCATTCCTGTAATCATCCCTGACGGAGAAAGGTACAAGGACATAAGTATAGTTCAGAAGATTTATGGAGAACTTCTCCGGCACAGGCTTGACAGAAAATCTGCTCTCATCGCGCTCGGCGGCGGAGTTATCGGAGACATAACTGGTTTTGTCGCATCAACATATATGCGGGGGATTGATTATATCCAGATTCCAACAACACTGCTTGCTCAGGTTGACAGTTCAGTGGGCGGAAAAACAGGAGTTAATCACAAGCTCGGCAAAAACATGATAGGCACATTCTACCAGCCAAAACTTGTATGGATAGATATTGATACATTAAAGACATTGCCAAAAAGGGAACTCCTTGCGGGCATTGCCGAGGTAATCAAATACGGCGTGATATGGGACGCAAAGCTGTTTGCGTTTTTAGAGAATAACAGAGATAAAATCCTTAGGCTTGATAGAAAGGCGTTAATCCATATAATCAAATGTTCCTGCGAGATTAAAGCTGAGGTCGTCTCAAAAGATGAGAGGGAAGCCGGGTTGAGGGCAATATTGAATTACGGGCATACGATAGGTCATGCAATAGAGACAGCTACAGGATATAAAAAATATCTTCACGGTGAGGCTCTTGCCATCGGAATGCACACTGAGGCAAGACTCGCAGAAAAACTTGGCATTGTCAGTGAAAAATCAGTCCAGAAGATAAAATCCCTTATAGATTCTTACTGCCTGCCTTCAGAGATGCCATCAAAAATTGATGTGAATTCTCTTCTTGCCTCCATGCAGCTTGATAAAAAAGCAGTTGCAGGAGAGTTGAAATTTATACTGCCCGAAAGGATCGGAAAGGTGAGGATTAAGAAAGGCATCGGAGGAAGGATTATAAGAGAGACCTTAAAGACAAACTGAGGACTTTTCATTTACCCCGTTAGAAAGTCAAAGATTTTCTAACGGGGCTTACTTTTTCTTACCCTTTCGCCAAAAACTTCCTTACATCCCCGACGCGCATTGTAATCCTCTGAGTATCAAGGTATTCAAGAATCGGAAGTGCATATTTTCTTGAAGTGTTCAGGATGTCTCTGAACTCTGCGACTGTCATCTCCTTCTTTTTACTGAAAAAGCCCTTAAGGACATTGATTATCTTTTCATAGACAGTTTTTGTAATATACATTGTCTCGTTAACCCTCACAAGGCTTCCCTGCTTTGCCATCAGCTTGAGGATGTCATCAAGTTGTTTCTGCTGAAGATTTAATGCCTTTGCAATCTCTTCTTTCAGCGGAGGCTGAAAGCCTGCCTGCTCAAGCATATTCAGAATCTTTGTCTCAATGCCTTTATCAACCTCTGAAAGTGAGACTTGAAAGGACGAAAGGCGCATTAGGTCTTTGTCCATTACAACATTGTTCATTGCTGCTGTAAGCGCATTAAAGATTTTCTGGTCAGCCTTAAGCTGCGCCCTCACCTCTTCTTTCGGCATACCTGTTTTCAAGGAATTTTGTTTATGAAAGGCATTCAGGATTTTATCAATGCCTGCCCTGATTGAATTTACTGCATCGCTGTGAATAAGGATATTTTCATGCTGCACTACTGTGCCTCTCTGTCTCAATGTATTTATTGCATCCTGTATTGCAGGCACATCCGCATTTATCCAGCCTTCCAGCGTGGTAACAGCCCGCCCATTTATGCCTGCCTTTTTTATTTTCATTGCAATTTTCTCCTCAAGTGTTCCGAGTTCCAAAATCTTCAGGTCTTCTATCCCCTCGGCTCTCTTCCTCCTGCCCGGATGCGCATCAAGAATTTCTCCTCCGCCGATTGTCTCAACAGGCGAGAACCTCCTTATAATGTATCTGTCTCCTGACATTACAATAACAGGCTCATGAAGCCTCAATTGACAGTAGCAGCCTTCGCCGGGTCTTATCTCCTCAAGGTTATACAGTATTACCCTTGCAATCGTTTCAGATGTTCCTGAATGAAAATGGACAAGGCTTCTGTTTTTTAAAACAGGCGAATCCTTAAGAAGTTCTATTTTTGCATCTACGGCCTTTGCAGGAGAAAATCTCCCGGGAACGACAACAACATCCCCTCTTTTCAGGCTTTCTTTTTCTACCCCGGAAACATTTATTGCAACCCTTTGGCCTGCATAAGCAGTCTTTATTGATTTCCCGTGGCTGTGAAGGCCGCGCACCTTGCTGTTTATATTTGCCGGAAGTACTTCAACAGGATCATCAACAGAAATACTTCCTGAGATGGCAGTGCCGGTAACTACAGTGCCGAATCCCTTCAGCGTAAAAACCCTGTCAATGGGAAGCCTGAAGAGCCCTTTTGTCAGCTTTGGTTTTACTGCTAAGGCAACGTCTCTGATTTTTTCCTTTAGGAGTTCTATATTCTTCCCTGTCTTTGATGAAACAGGGATTATATCCGCTCCTTCAAGGAATGTCCCTTTCACAAAATCCTTCACTTCTTCTGAAACAAGTTTTATCCAGTCATCTTCAACAAGGTCTGCCTTTGTAATAACAATCAGCCCTGATTTGATTTTAAGGAGATTGCATATTGAAAGATGCTCTCTGCTCTGAGGCATTATCCCTTCGTCTGCTGCAATAACAAGAATGACAATATCAATGCCTCCTGCGCCTGCAAGCATGTTTCTTACAAGCCTCTCATGTCCGGGGACATCAACAATCCCTGCTGTAAGTCCGTCAGGATAAACAAGGTCTGCAAAGCCGAGGTCAATCGTAATGCCGCGTTCTTTTTCCTCTTTCAGCCTGTCAGGGTCTATGCCTGTCAGCGCCTTGACCAACGCGCTCTTGCCGTGGTCGATATGTCCTGCTGTGCCTAAGATTACATAGTGCATAAATTTATTATATTGTAGTAAGCTTTATATGTGTAAGACAAGGAATAAAAATCTACACGGGGCTATGGCTGGATTGAGGCAAGATTCACGGGTCTGCAGAATAGGGGCTGAAGTCTCTACGAAGTAGAGCGGATAGCCCCGCCCTAAGAACTTGTAAGATATTAATATATAGTATCAGCATTTGCACTTTTACAAAGGCAGTTTAATATTGCCGAAAGACAGTTATAGCCTCCATTTAAGGGCACATTTACAAATGAAAAAGATTGCCATAACAATGGGCGACGCAGCAGGAATCGGGCCTGAGATAATTGCCAAAGCCCTTTACTGCGCCGAGATAAGAGACCTCTGCTCTCCTGTTGTTATCGGTGACCGCTCTGTTATGGAAGAAGCAATAGACCTGCTCAAGCTGCCTTTGAAATTGCAGATTACAAACTCACCTGATGAATCAAAAGCAGGCAGAGGGATAATAGAGCTTATTGATATTGGAGAAATTAAAAAATTTAAAAAGGGAAAACCTGATGCTGAAAACGGCAAAGCATGTGTAAGCTACATCAATAAGGCAGTTGAACTTGCTCTGAATAAAAAGGTTGACGGAATTGTCACTGCGCCGATTTCAAAAGAGGCATTGAAGATGGCAGGTATGAAATGGCATGGCCACACTGAAATGCTTGCCGAACTTACAGATACAAAAGATTATGCGATGATGCTTGTCGGAGGACAATTAAGAGTGATACTTGTCACTATCCACACCTCGCTCAAAAGCGTTCCTGAAATGATTAAAAAAGAGGGGGTATTAAAAACAATCCTCCTTGCAAGAAAGGCATGTGATATGCTGGATATAAAAAATCCACGGATTGCAGTCGCAGGATTAAATCCCCATGCTGGAGAAGCAGGCATATTCGGAGATGAAGAAAAAAATGAGATTATCCCTGCAATTGAAGAGGCAAAAAAACTGGGGATGCCGGTAACAGGTCCTTATCCGCCTGATACGGTTTTTCATAGGGCATACAAAGGTGAGATTGATATTGTTGTATGCATGTATCACGACCAGGGGCTGATTCCTTTAAAGATGATTGCATTTGAGGAAGGGGTGAATGTGACAGTCGGACTGCCTTTTATCAGGACATCGCCTGACCACGGAACTGCTTATGACATTGCATGGAAAGGGATTGCCAATCCCTCAAGCATGCTTGAGGCAATAAAACTGGCAGCAAGACTTGAGATGTAGATTTGGGCTAAAAAGATAACCCTTCTGTCTTTGTCACAAGCCAGCTAACGCGCTCTTTTTCGAGTGCGAGTCTTACATGCGCCGGATTCTTCAGGTCTCCGATTATATAACCTGTGTTATCCCCTATTGTTGCAATCACCCGCAGGT
>JASEHP010000036.1 GCA_030018605.1 Thermodesulfovibrionales bacterium | reverse complement strand
TTTTTCATGATTCAACAGAAGAAGCTTCGGTTACCATGTTAAATGATTTGACACGTCTCAGCAGCGCAGCCACCAGCGCTTTACACCCGTACTATTGAAAGATATATAATACTTAAAACAGAATCGGGGGAAGAAAAGCTTTGCCGGAGAACGCTGAAGAATTTTTAGAAATAACAGACAGCAATGGCAAGACAATCGGCATTGCTCCGAGATCTGAGATACACGGAACCCCCTCTCTTATCCATAGGGTTGTACATGTGCTTGTATTCAACAAAAAAGGAGAACTTTTCCTTCAAAAGCGTTCAGAAACCAAGGATGTAGCGCCCGACAAATGGGACACGTCGGTCGGAGGGCACGTAAATCCCGGAGAGGACCTTCTTAATGCAGCGAAACGGGAGATGGAGGAGGAACTCGGCATTTCAAGCAACCCTGAATTCCTTTATTCGTACATTCACACAAACTCTTATGAAACAGAGCTTGTATATACATATTCATGTGTCTATGACGGCAAAATATCATTTAATAAAGAAGAGATTGATGAGGTTAGGCTTTGGGACATCAGTGAGATAAAAAATCATCTCGGCAGGAATATATTCAGCGACAATTTTGAACATGAAATTGCTGCATATCTGCAATTCTCCCCGGGATGCCCGGGGCAGCATCCATAACAGGCTCATATGCCTCGCCTGTCACTTCCGTAGATATATTTGTGCATCTGAAGATTCAGCCTTACATCAAGCCTGTCTTCGAGCATCCACTTAACAAGTGTTTCAGGCAGAAGAATGCCAAAAGCAGGAGAAAAGAACACATGGCATTTAGATCTCAGATTATATTTATGCATCATATCTTTTGACCACTCATAGTCTGCCCTGTCAGTAATCACAAATTTTATTTCGTCAGAAGGTTTTATGTAATCAAGATTAGAGATGTCCATCCCCTCCCACATGCCGCTGCCGGGCGTTTTTATATCAAGTATAATAACCGCCCTGCTGTCAATATTCTTTATGCTCATAGTGCCGTTTGTCTCTATCAGGACTTTATATCCTTCGCTTATGAGACGTTCTGTCAGACGAACGGCCTCTTCCTGAAGCAGAGGCTCTCCACCGGTGATTGTAATGAGGTGAACGCCTATCATCTCAACTTCGTTTATGATTTCAGCTTCGGTAAACTCCATACCCTCCTCATATGCGTATGCCGTATCACAGTACAAACACCTGAGATTACACCCCGTCAGTCTTATGAAAGTGCAAGGCATGCCTGCATATGATGTTTCGCCCTGTATGCTTGTAAATATCTCGCAGATTTTCATTGTATACTATCCATTATTTCACAAAAACCGCCCAAAATTCAAATCATCCTCCAATATAGCGATAGACAGTATTGGCTTGAGCGACATCAGATATTTTTCGTTGACGTTCTTAGCGAATGAAGCGCTAACAGCCGCAATTGTCTGAACCCGAAGGGTGAGTTTTGCGGCTGTAGTGGAATGAGCCTTAGAACGACAGAAAAATATCTGCAAAAAGCGAAAGCGAATCCTGTCTATCAGCTAATTCCAAATTCATTGGTCTAAGTTTTTTTCGTTCCTGGCAAAATGTTAAACTAAACTATGTTTGACAAAACCTGTAAAAATCTGCTGGTAAGAGGTGTCAACTGGATTGGAGACGCCGTAATGACAATGCCTGCGCTCAGGGCGCTGAGAAAGGAATTGCCGGATACTAAGATATCCCTTCTTGTCAAGCCGTGGGTTGCGCCTCTATTTGAAAACAACCCGTTTATAGACGACATCATTCTCTATGAAGATAAATACAACAGCATAAACGGTAAATTCAGACTGTCCTCAGTTCTTAAAACAAAAAGTTGCAGCTCAATACTTTTTCAGAATGCATTTGATGCCGCGTTAATCGCCTTCCTCTCAGGCATACCGCAGAGAATAGGTTATAACCGGGATTGGAGAGGCTTTCTCCTCACAAATTCAATTCCTTTTAATAATGACGACAGAAAGATGCATCACATAGAATATTACCTGAACATTCTCCGGCAGGCAGGCATTCACGCTGATTTTTCCCTGCCTTACATTTATTTATCTCTCAACGAGAGAATCAGAGCAAGGAATATCTTGAAGGGACTGAAAAGACCTGTTATCGGCATCAACCCCGGAGCTTCCTACGGCTCAACAAAGAGATGGCATCCTGAAAAATTTGCAGAGGTTTCAAAAAGAATAATCTCAGGCCTCGATGGGAGTGTCGTTATATTCGGAGGACAATCGGAAACCGGAATAGCAGAAGAAATAACTTCTGAATCTCAAATTTCAAATCTTAAATCTCAAATTCTAACCATGGCAGGAAAAACAGACCTCAGAGAACTATCTGCTCTGATATCAGAATGCGATGTCTTGCTTACAAATGACTCGGGGCCAATGCATATCGGTTATGCTGTGAGAACTCCGCTCGTAGCGATATTTGGTTCAACAAACCCTGATTTAACAGGCCCATTAGGCAGCGCGTGCACAGTAATCAAAAAAAATATTGACTGCAGCCCCTGTTTTAAAAAAGCCTGTGATAGGAATAAGATGGACTGCATGGATGCTATAACATCTGACGAGGTTTTTGATGCCATAGAGCGTTCTATCCCAAAAAACAAGGCCGTCTTTTTTGACAGGGACGGCACATTGTGCAGGGATGCGGAATACCTTAATAGTTTTGACAATCTTGAGATATTCCCTGAGGTCAGAACCCTGTCGGTTCTGAAAGAAAAAGGCTATAAGCTGATCGGAATCAGCAACCAGTCGGGCATTGCAAGGGGAATCGTTGATGAGGAATTCACAAGAAAAGTCAATAATATTTTTATAGAGCAATACGGGTTTGATGATTTTTATTACTGCCCTCACCGCCCTGACGAGCGTTGCCCCTGCAGAAAACCCGAGCCTGAAATGATTCTAAAGGCAAGGGCCGAGCACGGAATTGACCTTAAACAATCCTATGTTATCGGAGACAAAGAGATTGACATGCTTATTGCAAAATCAGCAGGTGCAAAAGGCATTCTCGTCCTGACAGGACAGGGTGCTGAATCTGTCAATGCGGATTATGTTGCAAAGGACTTGGATGAAGCAGTAAAATGGATTCTCGGTAATCCCTGAAAATCAAGGAGGTTTTTATGATAAAGATAGCAGTCGCTGGAGCAGCAGGAAGAATGGGAAGCAGGATTACAGCACTCTCAAAAGAGTATCCTGAGTTGAGACTTGCAGGAGCATTTGAAAAGAAGGGTCATTCTGCAACAGGGAAGGATATAGGAACAATAACCGGCATAGGTGAAACCGGTGTGAAGCTATCAGATAGCCTTGAAAACGTTATTGACAACATAGACGTAATAATTGATTTTACGTCACCGGCATCTACGATGGAAAATATCAGGCTCGCATCAAAAAAAGGAAAGGCAATGGTCATAGGCACAACAGGACTGTCAAAAGATGAGACAAAGGAAATCGAAACCCTTGCAAAAAAAATCCCATGCGTAGTGGCGTCAAATATGAGCACAGGCGTTAATCTTCTCCTTAAAATATTGCAGGACGTGGCAAGAGTGCTCGGCGATGAGTATGATATAGAGATTGTAGAATCCCATCACAGGCTAAAGAAAGATGCTCCAAGCGGAACCGCTTTAAAGATGGCACAGGTTATTGCTGACGCAGTAAACAGAAATCTTGATGAAGTGGCAGTTTACTCACGGAAGGGGATTATAGGCGAAAGAACCAAGAAAGAGATCGGCATACAGACAGTCCGTGCAGGCGACATTGTAGGAGAGCATACCGTCATGTTCGGAGGCCTCGGAGAGAGAATAGAGATAACGCACAAGGCATCAAGCAGGGATACATTTGCGCGGGGTGCACTAAAGGCTGCGCTCTGGGTTTCAGGAAAACAGGCAGGTCTCTACGACATGCAGGATGTTCTTGGGTTGAAATAACAACACTATGCTTCTCATACTTTTACCCTAATGAAAGTCAGTTTTTATCAGTTTGCTCCAGAATTCGGAAATATAAAACATAATCTCAGAAAGGCTGAAGATGTAATCGCATCTGCAGCTACAGACCTTATAGTTCTTCCTGAACTGTTTAACACTGGCTATCAGTTCATTTCAAAAAAAGAGGTAAAATCACTTTCTGAAAAAATACCATCCGGCTTCACTACAAGCGCCATTATCAAACTGTCGGTAAAGAAAAATATCCATATCGTAGCAGGCATAGCTGAGAACAATAAAGGCAAAACATATAATTCAGCTGTGCTTACCGGTCCTGATGGATTAATCGGCGTTTACAGAAAGACGCATCTTTTCTATGAAGAAAAACTCTGGTTTTCTCCTGGTGACATGGGATTTAAGGTATGGCAGACTCCTCTTGGGAATATCGGCATAATGATATGTTTTGACTGGTTCTTTCCGGAATCAGCGCGGACGCTTGCATTAAGAGGCACCGATATAATAGCCCATCCTTCAAATCTCATTCTTCCGCACTGCCCTGATGCTATGGTGACAAGATGCATTGAGAACAGGGTGTTCGCTGTGACTGCAAACAGAATAGGCAGTGAACAAAGAGGAGACAAAGAAAAGCTCATGTTTATAGGCAAGAGCCAGATTACCTCACCCATGGGAGAAATACTCTACAGGGCATCGGAAGACAAAGAAGAACTTACTGTCATGGAGATAGCTGTTGAGAAGGCAGGAGACAAGAATCTTAATTCCTTCAATAATCTCTTCAATGACAGGAAAAAAGAATTTTATGAATAAAAGCATCTCGGTTATTATCCCCAACTATAATGGAAGTTCTACCATCGGCAGGTGCCTTGAGGCTGCATTTTCCTCAGAATATGACAATTTTGAAGTTATAGTTGCGGATGACTGCTCAACAGATAATTCGGCAGAGATAATAAAAAAATTTCCGTGTAAATTGATTCCCTTAGACGAACACTCCGGAGCATCAAAGGCAAGGAATACAGGCGCAAAGAACAGCAGCGGCGAGATTCTTTTTTTTATTGATGCAGACTGCCTGATTCAGAGAGATACGCTAACAAAGGTGAATAAAGCCCTTCTTGCAAGTGAAGATGCAATCATCGGCGGCACCTATTCTGCTATTCCTTATGACAAAGATTTCTTCAGCATATTCCAGTCCATATTCATAAACTATTCCGAGATGAAAAAAGAGCCTCCTGATTATATACCAACACATGCAATGGTCATCGCCAGAGATATCTTTATGAAAAGCGGAGGATTTCAGGAAAACTTCCTGCCTATATTGGAGGATGTAGAATTCAGCCACAGGCTCAGAAAGACGGGCTACAAACTTATGATGAACCCTGAAATACTTGTCCGGCATATATTCAATTTTACATTGAGAAAATCTCTCAAGAATGCCTATAGAAAATCAAAATACTGGACTATATATTCCATTATGAATAAAGATATCTTTAAAGATTCAGGCGCAGCTTCATTGGAGCTGAAATTCAACGTAGTATCATTTTTTACAAGCGCACTTTTGCTCTGCCTGTTCCTTCTTATGGATAGCTATTTCGCTTTTATTTTTTCAGTCATTATTCAGGTAATCAACATACGCATAATAAACAGAAAACTATTTAGAGCATTTCTTGATGCAAAAGGATTACCTTTCACTTTTTTCTCAGGCATCCACTACATTGCAGTTTACCCGATTGCCGTCGGAGTCGGGTCTATTGCCGGCATAGCTGATTACCTATCAAAATATGAGAGGATTTAATTGAAATGTATTCGCCCTTTCGCCATCTTAGTTCTGCCTTGAAAAAATCAATGCCAATCCATCTTACTTTCTTTGTCACAAGAAGGTGTAATTCAAACTGCCCGTTCTGTTTCTACCTCAAAAGCACTGAAAGCAAAAGTCCCACAAAGGAATTGTCTCTGGACGAAATACAAAAGGTCTCTAAATCTCTCGGCAGTCTGCTCTGGCTTGCATTTTCAGGCGGCGAGATATATCTCAGGGATGACCTTGTTGAGATAAGCAAAGTTTTCTACAAAAACAACAGACCAGCAATAATACTTTATCCAACAAACGGGCTTCTTCCTCAATTGATCAGAGACAGGACAGAAGAAATGCTCAAATACTGCAAAAAAAGCGTGATAGCTGTAAAACTTTCAATTGACGGGCTGAATGAAGCTCATGACAAACTCCGCAGCACGCCTCACAGTTTTGATAAGACCATGGAGACTTACACCCTGCTTGAAAAACTCCTTGAGAAATATCCTAACTTTGAACTTGGAGTGAATACCGTTTTCTGCTCTGAAAATCAGGATTCTATGGACAGGATAATAGATTTCGTCAGCAAGCTGAAAAACATAAAAACGCATACCATTTCCCTGATACGGGGCAGCCTTGAGAATGAAAGCTACAAAAAAATAGATTACAAAAAGTATCTTCATGCAATAAAAAGGCTTGAGGAAAATCTGAAGAATACGACTTCAGCTACATACCGCTTCAGAGGCGTGCGCATCAAGGCTGCGCAGGATATTCTTCAGCGCAATCTGATACATCAGACTATGCTTGAACAAAAAAAGATAATCCCGTGCTATGCAGGCAGGCTGAATATTGTCCTGACAGAAAATGGGGATATGTATCCCTGCGAGATACTCACGAAAAAATTGGGGAATGTGAAAGATTACGAATATGACATAAAAAAAATCCTGCGCACGGATAATGCCAAAAAAATACTCACCTCAATTCAGAACAACAAATGCTTCTGCACGCACGAATGCTACTTCATGACAAATATCCTCTTCAATCCAAGACTGTACCCTGCGCTTGCAAAGGAATATTTACAACTTTAGCAGGTTGAGGCTGGATTATTCTATTGCAACCTTCTTTTCCTTCTTCTTTGCTTCCTCTGTCCTTGGGACTCTTAACTCAAGAACCCCATCCTTGAAATTCGCCTTTGCTTTATCTGCCTGCACCTCAGCCGGCATGCGAAAAGTGCGTTTGAAAGAACCATACGACCTCTCAATGCTGTAATAATTCTTTTTCTCAACTTTCTCCTCTTTCTTTTTTTCTCCAGAGATCGTCACTGTATCGCCTGAGATATTCACATCAATGTTCTCTTTTTTCATGCCCGGCAGATCTGCCTTTATTACAACATCGCCAGCCTCTTCATAGATATCAACTGTCGGAGTAATTTCCTCCAGTTCCGGCATCCTGAGCCTTGGCCACCATGTAGGCCCGATTAAAGAAAACGGCTTTCTGAAAAAATCCTCAAAGCGCTTCTCCATCTCCTCAAGCGGTGAAATCGCCCTTGCAGGCTCGGTTTTTACAACCTCTTTTGTCCCCTTTTTAGCCATAGCCACCTCCCCTCATTATAAGATGTTATTAGCTATTTATAATTATATTCCATGCAGGGAAGATGTCAAGGCATAAAAAATCATTGCGGATTCTTTATTTTTCTTTTCTGACAACAGCGGACAGATAAAGCAGTAGTTCCTTTATTCCCTTGCCTGTTGCCGCTGATACAGGGAAAAACTCAATATTTTTTGACTTGCAGTATTTTGCAAGTTTTTTGAGCCTCTTCTTCTCTACGGCAATGTCTGTCTTTGTTCCGACAACCGCCTGCGGCTTCTTTAAGAGTTTGGAGCTGTAAAGCTCAAGTTCCTTGTTTATCTTTTTCAAGTCTTCCACAGGGTCGGTTTCAGGAATATCAGAGGCATCAACAAGGTGAAGGAGTATTGACGTGCGCTCTACGTGCCTTAAAAACTGAAAGCCTAATCCAGCGCCCCTGTGCGCTCCTTCTATAAGCCCGGGAATGTCCGCAACAACAAAACTCCTGAAATCCTTGAGCTTCACAACTCCGAGATTAGGCGTAAGAGTTGTGAACGGATAATCCGCAATCTTGGGCCTTGCGGATGATATTACTGAAATCAATGTTGATTTGCCTGCATTGGGAAGCCCTATCAACCCGGCATCGGCAAGGAGTTTTAACTCAATAACAAGATTTTTTTCTTTGCCTTCTTCTCCGGGCTGTGCGAATTTTGGCGCCTGTCTTGTCGGAGTTGCAAAGTGAGCATTCCCTTGTCCGCCCCTCCCCCCTTTTGCTATTATGGTTTCTACGCCTTCGCTGTCAAGGTCTGCAATTATCTCATCGGTATCAGCATCTTTTATGACAGTGCCCACAGGCACAGGAATAATCCTGTCTTCACCGTTTTTGCCGTGCATCTTTTTGCCCATGCCGTGCTGGCCTCTTTTTGCCTTATATTCTCTCTGATATCTGAGGTCAAGGAGTGTATTCAGTTCCCCGCTTGCCTTGAAGATTATATGTCCTCCTCTGCCGCCGTCCCCGCCGTCAGGTCCGCCGCGGGGCACATACTTTTCCCTGCGGAAGCTCACGCATCCCCTTCCACCGTCTCCCGCCTTGACATGGATTTTCGTGTAATCAACAAATTGCATAAGCAAACTTAACGCATATTATTATTAAATTTCAATAATGGACAAAAGACTATTGTACGTGAGCTGTGTCTCTTATTGATATCCTGATAGCTTTATCTACTGCCTACAGTGATGTGTTCAGACCTTTCCCTGTGCCAATCCAAACGCATCGTGTAAAACCCTGACAGCAAGTTCTGTATATTTAGCGTCTATGATACATGACACCTTTATCTCTGATGTGCTTATCATTATTATGTTCACACTATGTTTCGCAAGTGTCTCAAACATCTGCGAGGCAACTCCTGAATGAGTCCTCATGCCTACGCCGACAATGGATATCTTCGCAATATCCTCCTTCATGTCAACGCCTTTTGCTCCAAGTTCCTTTGCGATTCCTTCTGTCAGTTTCAATGTCTTCTTGGTGTCTGTCCTCGGAACTGTGAATGATATGTCAGCAGCCTTTCCGTCACTGCTTACATTCTGGACAATCATATCAACAACTATGCCGGCATCCGCAATCCCCTTGAAAAGTCTTGCAGCTATGCCCGGCTTATCAGGCACTCCCATTACAGTAATCTTTGCCTGGTTCTTGTCATAAGCTACTCCTGACACAACGACTTTCTCCATATCCTTATCCTCCTTGGTAACAAGCGTCCCCTGATTATCATTAAAACTTGACCTCACAACAACAGGCACTTCGTATTTCATGGCAAATTCAACGGACCTCGTCTGAAGCACCTTTGCGCCGAGGCTTGCAAGCTCAAGCATCTCTTCATAGGAAATCTTATTCAGCTTTCTCGCCTCCGGAACAATATTGGGGTCTGTTGTATAAACACCGTCCACATCAGTATATATCTCGCATAAGTCGGCATTCAGTGCCGAGGCTATTGCAACTGCGGAAAGGTCGGAGCCTCCTCTTCCAAGCGTCGTAACATCAGAACCGCCTTCTGTTATGCCCTGAAAGCCAGCCACAACAATTATATATCCTTCATCCAATGCCTTCTTTGCTCTTTCTCCCGCTATTTTTTCTATCTTTGCCTTTGTATGCACATCATCTGTTATTATCCCCATTTGCCTTCCCGTAAACGCCATTGCTTTATGACCAAGCTCTTCTATGGCTATGGCTGTAAGGGCACAGGTAACTCGTTCCCCTGATGAAAGCATAAGATCCATCTCTCTTTCTCTTGGAGCGGATGATACTTGATGTGCGAGATTTATAAGCTTGTCTGTTTCTCCTGCCATTGCAGAGACAACAACTGCAACCTTATGCCCTTCTTTTGCGGTCTTCACAACGCGCTTGGCAACAGCCTTAATCCTATCAACATTAGCTACAGACGTCCCGCCGTATTTCTGGACAATAAGCATCAGTTTTCCCCCTTAATGAAATAATCCATAAGCTTATATCCCTCTTCAAAAACCATTATATCTTTCTTCTTCAGTATTGACTCATTAAAAGCAGCGCCCTCGTTGTTTTGTTTTTGTTTGTTGTCATAGATAACAAACGGCACCGGTTCAGCCGTATGCGTCCTCAGATCTATCGGCGTCGGATGATCAGGCATAACCAGAATCCTGAATTCTTCAAAGGATTTTATGCCCCTCATGACAGCCCCTACAACAAGCGCATCAAAATCCTCTATAGCCTTTATCTTGTTTTTATAGTTTCCTGAATGCCCTGCCTCGTCAGGCGCCTCAACGTGTATGTACACAAAATCAACTTCCTTAAGAGCGTTCAGCGCTGCCTCTGCCTTGCCGACATAGTTCGTATCAAGCCAGCCCGTAACACCCGGCACCTGAAGTATCTTAAACCCGGCATAAATGCCAAGCCCTTTTGTAAGGTCAACAGCAGAAACCATAGCGCCTTCAACAGAATATTTCTCCTTGAATTCCGGCAGACCCGGTTTTTTGCCCTGTCCCCAGAGCCATATGCTGTTTGCAGGTTTTTCGCCTCTATTTATACGTTCTTTATTTATTTGATGGCTTTCAAGGACATCAACAGAGTCAATCATTAATCCTCTGAGAGTCTCCTCGCCTGAACCGACAGGAAGATAATCCGAAATATCCCTTCCCATTATGTCATGCGGCGGAGTGCATTCAACTGCCGCCTTGCCGCCTGACCATACCATCAGATGCCTGTAACTCACACCCCTGTAAAATTTTATCTGCTTGGTTCCGAGTTCTTTATTTATATCATTGATAAGCACTCCTGCCTCTTCAGTAGAGACATGCCCTCCGCTGTAATCATCCATTACTGCCTGAGTCTTATCCTTGTTGAATTTTAGAGTTACGAGATTGCACCTGTAAGCAACATCATCGTCTTTGATATCCACTCCGATACTCGCTGCCTCAAGAGATGCCCTGCCTGTATAGAACTTCTCAGGGTCATAGCCAAGCACGCTCAGATTAGCAACATCCGAACCCGGATGAAAACCCTCAGGGATGGTCCTGACCCTGCCGATTATTCCTTCGCAGGCAAGCTTATCCATATTCGGGGTAAATGCTTCCTGCAAGGGGGTTTTACCGCCAAGCTCATTTAACGGCATGTCTGCCATGCCATCGCCTATGATAACAACGTATTTCATCTGTAAAATTTACCCGCCGTCTAAATTATCTTTTCTATTATCTTCTCTACCTCGGCAATATCAGCCTTAACCTTCACCGGATCTTTTGATACCCTGAATACCGTGTCCGGGTCTTTAAGCCCGTGACCCGTAAGAGTGCAAACAACAGCATCTCCGGGATTGAAATAGCCTTCTTTATGCAGTTTCATCACACCTGCCAGCGATGCTGCAGATGCAGGCTCGCAGAATATGCCTTCTGTTGATGCAATAAGATTGTAAGCCTTTAATATTTCTTCGTCTGTAACAGCATCAATCCTTCCGCCTGATTCATCCCTTGCCGCTACTGCGCCTTTCCAGCTTGCAGGATTACCGATTCTTATAGCTGTAGCTATTGTCTCAGGCCTTTCTATCGGATGCCCTTTGACAATCGGCGCTGCGCCTGCTGCCTGAAAGCCAAGCATAACCGGCAATGAAGCAATCTTTCCTCCCCTGTGATATTCGCTGTATCCTTTCCAGTATGCGGTTATATTTCCTGCATTGCCTACAGGCAATGCATGATATTTTGGCGAAAAACCAATCTGGTCGCATACTTCAAATGCGGCAGTCTTCTGTCCCTCGATCCTGAACGGATTTATAGAGTTAACAAGGGTTATGGGA
>JASEHP010000035.1 GCA_030018605.1 Thermodesulfovibrionales bacterium | reverse complement strand
AGAATTATCCCGTCTAAAAACAGGTAGAGATATCTGTCTTCAAGCTTTCGGTTATGGTATCTCTTTAAATCCTCATCGAGGCTTCTGGTTATATTGGATACTGTCTGCGCGCTTACGCTATCACCCAGTAACGGTCTAAGAGCCTCGCCTGTTAGTCTCGTTGATGCACCATAAAGAAATATCTTCATCAAAGCGGCATCGACTTCCTTAACTCTCTGCTTATACTGTGGAATTATGGCGCTCTCATATGCCTTGTCCCTTATCCTCGGCATTCTTATCTGAAGACGACCGTCTTTAAGGGTTATCCACCGCTCCCGATATCCGTTCCTGTAGTCTTTCCGCTCCCCTTTGCGTTCATAGGTCTTGCAACCAATCAGCATGTCCCTTTCTGCCTCAAGCGCTCCTTCTATGAATCTCCTCCTGAAATCCTTGACTGCTTCCTCTTGTAGTTCCCAAAAATCACCAAGACCATTGTATTCCTTCCATAAATCTGTTACCTTTAACTTCGTCAGTTCTTTTACTGACATGGGTGTATCCTCCTTTCTTGTTCTTTGCTCAGAACAATGGAGAATACACCCTTATCTTTTTTACCGCAAGATTTTACACAGAAGATTTTACGCTACCCGTAAATCTCTTAACTACAAATTAACCGGCTGTTCTGATAAAATAATCAACATTGGGAGTGCATAGGGTTCTGGTGTCCCTCCCGGCCTTCAAAGCCGGTGTTTCCCCGCAAAACGGGGAAGGGTGGGTTCGATTCCCACACGCTCCCGCCAGAATTTTTTTATAAAACTTTTGCGATAAATCTGTCCAATCCCTCTGTATAAATTTTCTCTGAGGTCAGAAAGCCTTCATTGTGCCCGCCTGTTATCTGAAGGAACTCCTTCGGCTCTGCTGCATTTTTAAAAAGCGCAGCGCCGTGCTCATAAGGAATCATCTCATCCTGAGGGCTGTGGATAAAAAGTTTCGGAATGTTAATCATGCTCACTTTATCAATAGTTGCGTATTTGAAGCGGCTGATTAATCTTACAGGGAGGTATGGGAAAAACTCCGCTCCGAGAGCAGGAATAGATTTAAACCCTGATTCAATAATAATGCCTGCTGCTGGGTGCCTGAGCGCAAGCTCTGCTGCAACAGAGCTTCCCATAGAGCGTCCAAATAATATAATCTTTTCAGGGCGCGCACCTTTCACACTAACAAGATATTCCCATACTGATTCTGCGTCAAGATATGTCCCCTCTTCTGTCGGAAAGCCTTCGCTTTTCCCGTAGCCCCTGTAATCAAATATAAGAACGCTGAGTCCTAAAGCATGGAATATGCGGATAGAATCCAGGCGGTGTGAAATATTGCCTGCATTCCCGTGGCAGAAAAGCAGAACCCCGCGCTCATCCTTTGCCGGCACATACCATGCAGAGAGGTTAACGCTGTCTCTTGTCTTCAGGGTAATCTCTTCATATTTCAAGCCTATGTCTGAGGGCGTTCCCTCTATATCCTTTGTGGGATAATAAACCATACTGCCCTGCTTGATATAAACAAAACCGACGAGGAGCAGATAACCAAGAGCCAGCCCGATAATAATTGTGTAAACCATTCTTCTTATCTTTATTTCCATAATTCAAAACTGACGGCCTGCATCGCTTCTACGGAATATTATATAATACTAACAGCCGAAGTGGCGGAACTGGCAGACGCGCTAGGTTCAGGGTCTAGTGGTCGAAAGGCTGTGCGGGTTCAAATCCCGCCTTCGGCACCACCATAATTTTAGGGGTTTTCTTCTGCTATACTTTACTCATGAAGAATCAGGAAATAGCCGCTATTTTCAATGAGATTGCCGGCCTGCTTGAGATAAAAGGCGAAAACCCGTTTCGCATCAGGGCATACCAGAGGGCTGCGCAGAATATCGAGGGACATGCAAAAAATATCGCAGACCTGACCAGAGAAGAACTCCTTGAAATACCCGGCATAGGAAAAGACCTTGCTGACAAGATTGAGGAATATTTAAAGACAGGAAAAGTCGCAAGTTACGAAGACCTGAAAAAAGAAGTTCCTGAAGGTCTTGCTGAACTCCTTTCCGTTCCAAGCCTCGGCCCGAAAACAGCAAAACTCCTTCACGAAAAACTGAAAATAAAAAACATTGACGAGCTTGAGAAGTTCGCCAGAGAGCATAAGCTTGCAGGGCTTCCCGGAATAAAAGAAAAGACAGAGGAAAATATAATCAGAGGAATTGGGATGCTCAAACGGGGGAAGGAAAGGCAGCCCTTGGGAAGGGTCTTACCGATTGCCTCTGAGATTGTGGAATACCTTAAAAAAAATGCGCTTGTTAAAAAAATAAACGTGGCAGGAAGCCTGCGGAGGATGAAAGACACTGTAAGGGACATTGATATTCTGATAACCTCGTCCAGTCCGCATGATGTCATGAAAACATTTGTTCATCTTCCTGATGTAAAAGAAATCCTGATGCACGGCCCCACAAAGTCAAGCATTATAACGAGAAAGGGAATTCAGGTTGACCTGAGAGTGGTTGAGGATGAATCTTTCGGAGCGGCACTTGCGTATTTCACAGGCAGCAAAGAGCACAATATCCGTTTAAGGGAGATAGCTGTAAAGAAAGGGCTTAAGATAAACGAATACGGCATATTCAGGGAAAAGGACAACAAAAAACTCGGAGGCAAAAACGAGGAAGACATCTATAATTTACTCGGGCTTCAATACGTCCCGCCTGAAATGCGGGAGGACAGGGGAGAGATTGAGGCTGCCCTGAACAATGCCCTTCCGAAATTAATTGAGATGAAAGACATAAAAGGGGATATTCATATCCATACAAATCAGAGCGACGGTAGCCATACTGTTGAAGAACTTATCAGAGCGGCAAAAGAAAGGGGATATGAGTATATAGCCATTACAGACCATTCAAAAGGGCTCGGCATTGCAAGGGGGCTGAATGAGGAAAGGCTGATGGAAGAGAAAAAAGCAATAGATGCTTTAAATGAAAAACTCAAGGGCTTTAAAATCCTGATAGGGATTGAGGTTGATATAAGAAGCGACGGCAGGATGGATTTTTCTGATGAAGTCCTTGCAAAGATGGATATTGTTGTTGCATCAATACATTCGGGATTCAGACAGAGCAAGGAGCAGCTTACAAAAAGGCTTGTCTCGGCAATGAAGAATCCTTATGTATCCGTGATTGCGCATCCGACAGGAAGGCTTATAGGAGAAAGAGACCCCTATGATATAGATATGGAGCATATTCTTAAAATTGCAAAGGAGACCGGCACAGCACTTGAGATAAATGCATACCCCCTGAGACTTGACCTCAATGATATCTATGCAAAAAAGGCTGGAGAACTCGGGATTAAGCTTGTCATAAGCACAGACGCCCACCTCACAAGCCAGTTTGACTACATGCACTACGGCGTATCAATAGCAAGGAGGGGATGGCTTGAGAAAAAGGATGTGCTGAATACAATGAGTTATAATTCTCTTTTAAATGCCCTTAGCAGCAAAAGACTAAAAAAGAATATGCTATATTAGTCATGATGAAAAAATTTATATTATTGATAATTTTAATTTTTCTTCTCCCCCTATCCCTCAGCGCTGAAGTAAAGGAATACAAACTTGACAACGGCTTAAAGGTTCTTGTCATTGAAGACCATAAGGCTCCGCTGGCTACTTTTCAGATATGGTACCGCGTGGGCTCAAGGGATGAGCCTGCGGGGAAAAGTGGCATAAGCCATCTGCTTGAGCACATGATGTTCAAAGGCACTCCCAAATACGGCTCTAAGGCATTTTCAAAAATGGTGAAGAAAAAAGGCGGAGTTGACAATGCATTCACAACAAAGGATTACACAATGTTTTACCAGACTCTTGCATCAGACAGAATAGACATATCAATAGAGCTTGAGGCGGACAGGATGCAGAACCTTATCCTTGACCCAAAAGAGGTTATTGCGGAAAGAAATGTCGTAATGGAAGAGCGGAGGATGCGGTATGACGATGACCCTCAGAACTCATTATACGAAGAAGTATTGGCTGCTGCGTTCAAGTCACATCCATATCACTGGCCTGTGATAGGCTGGATGCCGGACATTTCTTCCATAGGAAGAAGCGATCTCCTCAGCCATTACAGAGCATATTATTCCCCGGACAATGCGGTGATTGCCGTCTCAGGAGATGTTCAGGCAGATGAAATCATCAAAAAGATAAAGGCATCTTTCGGAAACATTCCTCCGGCTTCGGGAAGAACTGTTGTCGCTTCAAAAGAAACAGAACAGAAAGGCGAGCGGAGAATAAGTCTGAAAAGAGAAGCAGAACTCCCTTATATAATTGCCGTATATCACACGCCGAGTTTTCCCCATCCCGACAGTTACGCTCTTGAGGTTCTTGGAATGATTTTATCCGGCGGCAAAAGTTCAAGGCTTTACAGGGCGATAGTCTATGAAAAAAAGCTCGCCATCAGCGCCTCTGCTGACTACAGCGGTTTTAATAAAGACCCTTATCTCCTTTTGTTTGACGCAACAGCAGCTCCCGGCAAGGACATAAAGGATGTTGAAAACGCGCTGTACGCAGAAATAGAAAAGATAAAGAAGGAGCTGCCCTCAGAACGTGAAGTGCAGAAGGCAAAGAACCAGATTGAGGCGTCGTTTGTTATGGGACAGGACTCAATATATAATCAGGCGCAGATAGCAGGGATGTTTGAGATGCTCGGGATCTGGAAACTTAAGGAAGACTATATGGAAAACATAAAAAAGGTTAAGCCTGAGGATATAAGCATGGCTGCAAAAAAATACCTCCATGAAGATAACAGGACTGTGGGAATATTAATACCAATTAAGAAGTGAGGAGTTAAAAGTGAGAAGTGAAAAGTTAAAAACTCTCAGATATAAACTGATTTTATTTTCTTTGACCCTATTCACTGTTCACTGTTCACTGTTCACCGATGTTCATGCTCTTGATATAAACAAAAAGATTCTTCCCAGCGGCCTTACGGTCCTGCACTCTGAAAAACACAATCTGCCTATTGTCATGGCTACCATGATCGTAAAAGCCAGCCTGCTTGATGAGCCAAAGAAAAAGGCAGGGCTTGCCTATCTTACAGCAGAACTTCTGGATGAAGGGACCAAAAACAGGAAATCCTCTGAGATAAGCGAAGAGATAGAATTCATAGGCGCAGGGCTTGGCGCCTCGGCCGGAGGCGATTACACAACAATAACACTTTCCGTGCTTAAAAAAGATATAGAAAAGGGCTTTGAGCTTTTGTCTGATATAATTCTGAACCCTGTGTTCCCGCAGGAAGAACTTGACAGAAAAAGAGAGATGACAAAAGGCTCTCTGAAGCAGAGAGAAGACGACCCGTCTTTTCTTGCAGAACGCTCATTTAAAAAAGAGGTTTTCGGAGAGCATCCCTATGGAAGGCTCGTGGAAGGCTCAACAGAAACCCTTTCAGAAATAACACGCGAAGACCTGAGAGAAATCCACTCAAAATATTTCATCCCTAATAATGCGATACTCTCGGTTGTCGGGGACCTTACGCCGTCTGAACTGGATTCTCTCATTAAAAAATATCTTGATCCGTGGAAGATAGCTGACCTGCCTGAGAGGAAAATCCATCCCATGAACGAGGAGAAAACAAAGAAGGCAGTAAAGATGGACAAGGACGTTACACAGGCGACTATAATCATCGGGCATCTTGGAATAAGCAGAAATAATCCTGACTATTATGCCGTATCCGTCATGAACTACATACTTGGCAGCGGCGGTTTTGCGTCAAGGCTTATGCAGAAGATACGGGACGAGCTGGGGCTTGCTTATGATGTCAGAAGTTTTTTTGATGCAAGCAAGGAAAAAGGTTCGTTCCAGGCAGAAGTCCAGACAAAAAATGAATCGGCAAATACAGCTATAGAAGAGATATTGAAACAGATAGAGAAGATAAGAAATGAGCAGGTTTCTGACGAGGAACTTTCGGGAGCAAAAGATTATCTTATAGGGAGTTTCCCAAGAAGGCTTGACACAAGCAGAAAGATCGCAGATTTCCTTGCAACAGTTGAGTTTTACAATCTCGGGCTTGATTATGCGGAAAAATACGCTTCTTACATAAATGCTGTGACAAAAGAAGATGTGCAGCGGGTTGCCGGAAAATATCTTGATGCGGAGAATTTTATACTCATTGTTGTAGCCAACCAGAAAAAAGCCGCACTGAAATATTAAGCGATTCCCCGTATTCCTCTCGGTTGCTCTCCTCAGCGAGTCCGCCTGGGTGCGGACGAGTCGCAGCGACTTGTCAATCCATTCCCTATAACGTTATAATGCCCAATAAAGAAAAAGTAAAATTAAAAATTCAAAAATTCAAAATAACGGATTCGATATTTTTAAATTTTGCTTTCTAAGTTTTGAATTGTAATTATGGCGTTTAAAGATATTATAGGACAGAAAAAAGCAATCAATATCCTGCTCGGGACAATGGGCAGAAAAAGGATTCCTTCGGCATATCTCTTTGCCGGCGAATCAGGCATAGGCAAAAAATTCACTGCGATTAACCTCGCAAAGACACTTAACTGCCAAAACAGCCGTGAAGCGTTAAGCGTAATGCGTGACGGGATAAAAGATAAAAACTCATTACGCATTACGGATCACGCATCACGAATTGACTGTTGTGATGAATGCCCTTCATGTAAAAAAATCAACGCCGCGACCCATCCGGACTTTCTCATGGTATCGCCTGAAAAAGGAGAGATACGGGTTGATGAGATAAGAAGGATTGAAGAGGCTATCTCGTTTGCGCCTTACGAGGGAAAAAGAAAAGTCGTGATTGTTGATGACGCGGAGACAATGAACCCGTCTGCCGCTAATGCATTTCTCAAAACCCTTGAGGAGCCTCCTCCGCAGAGCATCATAATCCTTATTTCAGCAAGCCCAGACCGGCTGCCTGAAACAATAAGGTCGCGGTGCTCAAGGATAAACTTTTCTCCTCTGCCGCCTGAACAATGTAAAGAAGTTATAAGGGCGATTGGCAGCCAGGACACGGAGATTACCGATTCCCAACTGTCAACTCTTTCACGGCTCTCCATGGGGAGGCCGGGACTTGCAATCTCAAGCGACCTCATAGAAGAGAGGGACTGGTTTCTCAATCTTTTCGGGGAAATGTCAGAAGGCAGAAATAAAGAGATATGGGCGGACAAGGAAGAGATGGAATTATGGTTTAATAAGGCATTCATGCTTTTAAGGGATATTGCCGTATTAAAGATAACAGGGAAAAGCGACATGCTGATAAATACAGACCTTAAAGACAGATTCGCTGAGATGAGCAAAGCGATAGAGATGAAAGATATAATAAATATTTACGGCAGGCTGTCATTTTTGAAGGGTTATCTTGGCTTTAACCTGAACAAAGCAATTACATGGAATTACGTAACAATTATAATGCAGAATTTAAAATTAAAAGGGCTCCATAATTTTTAATTTTGCATTTTGAGCTTTTAATTTGCCGGAGGAATAAATGCCTGACGTTATTGGAATAAGATTTAAGGACTGCGGAAAGATTTACGACTTTGAGGCCAATGGCTCAGGTGCGGAGTTTAAAAAAGGAGACTGCGTAGTAGTTGAGTCTGACCTTGGGTTGAGCATAGGGAGCGTAATTATAGAGAAGCGCACAGTTGAAACATCTGCCAGAGAACTCAGAAAAGTGCTGAGAAAAGCCACAGAGGAAGACTTTAAGCAAAAACAGGACAACGAGGCTTTTGAGAAAGAGGCAAGGGATTATTGCATTGAGAGGATTATGGCGAGGAGGCTTCCGATGAAGCTTGTGTTTACGGAATCTACTCTGGACAAGAAACGTATCGTTTTTTATTTCACAGCGGACGGAAGAATAGATTTCAGAGAGCTTGTAAAAGACCTCGCTGCAAAGTTCAAGACACGCATAGAAATGAGACAGATAGGGGTGAGGGATAAGGCAAAGATAGTCGGAGGTTTTGGAATGTGCGGCAGAGAACTATGCTGTAAGACATTTCTTGCGTCATTTGAGCCGATATCCATCAAAATGGCAAAACAGCAGGAACTCGTACTTAACATGAGCAAGCTGTCCGGAATCTGCGGCAGGCTTATGTGCTGTCTGAGCTACGAAATTTCTGACGAATCAGCCGGAATTCAACCCAAGCATGAGGTAATGGCCATGGAAGAGAACACGCCTCTTCAGGATGAAACAGAAGATGCGCCTCAACCGAAAACCGTAAGAGAAACTGTCTCAATATATACAGAAACACCAGTCCCCCCTCTCCATAGCGCTGCTCCTGCTTCTCCTGATAAACCTCAGACAGAAGCTGCCAAGGAAAATGCAGCAGGACAAAAACAAGAGACCGGGCAGGAACACAAAAAGCGCAAAAGGTGGCGCTGGAGAAAATTCCATAAAAAATGATAAAGCCTTTCTATAAGACCCTTAAATGAAACAGAGATTCTACGTTACAACGCCAATCTACTATGTCAATGATATTCCGCACATAGGCCATGCATATACAACCATTGCAGCGGATATTCTTGCGCGATACAACAGACTGCAAGGAAAAGAAATTTTCTTTCTTACAGGCACTGACGAACATGGGCAGAAGGTTGAAAAGACAGCAGCGGAAAAGAAACGCACCCCGAAGGAACATGCAGACATCATGGTAGACAATTTCAGAAACCTCTGGAAAAGGCTGAACATATCCAATGACGCATTTATCCGGACAACTGATGACGCACACATCAAGAGTGTGCAGGGACTTCTTCAGATGTTGTGGGACAGGGGAGAGATCGAAAAAAGGGAATACTCCGGCTGGTACTGCACTCCTGATGAGCGTTTTTGGACTGAAAAGGATCTTGTGGAAGGCAACTGTCCCGACTGCGGCCGGCCTGTTGACCAGATACATGAAGAGAACTATTTCTTCCTCATGTCGAAATATCAGGAAAGGCTCATCAAATATATCGAAGAGAACCCCTCCTACATACTCCCTGACACAAGGAGAAACGAAGTTCTCGGATTTCTCAAGAACAATACTCTCGGTGACCTCTGCATCTCAAGGCCGAAAAGCAGGCTTTCATGGGGAATCCCGTTGCCGTTTGATGAAAACTTCGTCACCTATGTCTGGTTCGACGCCTTGGTAAACTATTTTTCAGCAACAAAATATCTTGCCCCACCCACCCCTCCCTCCCCCTCGTCGCCACAGGCGACTCGCCGAGGAGAGAGGGGGGAGGGCAAGGGAGGGGGTGAAACTCTCAACTCTCAACTCTTAACTCTCAACCCTGATGACTGGTGGCCTGCTGACCACCACCTTGTGGGAAAGGATATTCTCACGACACACGCGGTTTATTGGTCAACAATGCTAATGGCATTAAACCTTCCTCTTCCAAAAAATATTTTTGCCCATGGCTGGTGGACAGTTCATGGAAAGAAGATGTCAAAGTCCCTCGGAAACATGGTTGACCCCAATGTCATGGTCGAAAAATACGGTGTGGATGCCTTGAGGTATTTCCTGTTCCGCGAGGTGCCTTTCGGCATTGACGGAGACTTTTCAGAGCAGGCGTTCATTAACCGTATAAACACAGACCTTGCAAATGACCTCGGCAACCTTGTAAGCAGATTCATTGCAATGGCAGAGAAATATTTTGGAGGAGCAATTGATATTGGACGCATAGATGTAGGCGCATCAAGTGAGCTTGAAGAGCAGTGCGCTTATGCACATATGAATGTGCACAGAAAAGAATATTGGTCCCATCTGCACTTCAGTCTGATTCTTGAAAACATCTGGGATATAATCGGAGAGACAAATAATTATATAGCAAGGAAAGAGCCGTGGAAACTCGCAAAGGAGAATACGGATCAATTGAAAATTGTTATGTCCAATATCTGGAATGCATCACGAATCACAGCGCTCTCGCTTTATCCTTTTATGCCCAATAGTTCAGAGAAGATATGGCAGCAGCTTGGCATGAAATCTTTGGTTGATGAGGCAAAACAGTACAGCCCTGAAATTTTTGAATGGGACTGGAAACCTTCTTATGAAATAAAAGTCTCTAAGGCAGAACACCTGTTTCCGAGAATTGAGACAAAGAATAACAGGTGAATCGGTTGCAGAATGCTGACTATATTATTCACGCTGATTATGTCCTTACAATGGATAATGACTTGACTGTCATGAGGAACGGCGCCCTTGCTATTCTGGAAAATAAGATTGTGTACATAGGCAGCTCCGATGAAATAGAAAAAAAATATTCCTCAGAAAATATAATCAAAGGCAAAAACACAGCAGCCATCCCAGGACTTATTAATACTCACACCCACGCGGCAATGGTCTATTTCAGGGGCATGGCAGATGACCTGCCTTTAAAGGAATGGCTTGAAGAACATATCTGGCCTGCCGAGAGTAAGTGGCTCAGCCCTGAATTTGTATCCGACGCAACAGAGCTTGCCTGCCTTGAGATGCTTAAGGCAGGAATTACAACATACAATGATATGTATTTCTTTGAGGATGCAGCAAGCAATGCCGCTAAAAAAATCGGGATGAGGGCTGTTCTTGGCGCGGGGATAGTTGACTTCCCCACAATTGCAGGCAATTCGGCAGATGAATATTTAAGCAAGGCGGAAAGATTCATAAAGGAATGGCAAGGCGATGATCTGATTGTCCCGTGCATTGCGCCTCATTCAGCTTACGCATGCAGTCCTGAGACTCTCAAAAAAGTAAGGGAACTTGCTGATAAATACAATGTCATGATTCACACGCATCTTTCAGAGACACAGTGGGAGGTTGAAGAGATAAAGGGGAAATACGGTTTAACCCCTGTTGAGCATCTAAAAAAAACCGGCATTCTTGACAAGAACATTATTGCAGCCCACTGCGTCTGGGTTGATGAGAAAGACATAGGGGCTATTGCAAAATACAAAGTCGGAGTCTCTCACTGCATAGAGAGCAATCTTAAACTGAGTTCAGGCATTGCGCCTGTGCCTGAGATGCTTAAGGCAGGCGTAAAGGTAAGTCTTGGAACAGACGGCGCTGCAAGCAATAATGACCTTAATATCCTGAGCGAGATGTCAACTGCCGCAAAAGTGCATAAGGCAGTCTCCAATGATCCTACTGTTCTGGATGCAAAAAAAGCTTTGCTCATGGCGACAAAATGGGGCGCTGATGCTCTTGGGCTCGGAGGCATTACTGGCAGCCTTGAAAAAGGCAAGGCAGCAGATATAGCGATAATGAATTTAAATAAGCCTCATCTTACGCCTCTTTATGATATCTATTCACACATAGTCTATTCAGCGCGGCCATCTGATGTAGAGACAGTATTTGTTAACGGCAAGCTCGTGGTTGATAATGAAAGGCTCTCAACTGCTGATGAAGATGAGATAACGGCTAAGGCAAGAGAATGGAGATGCAAGATCAGATAACTTGCGCAGAACTTCCGGATTAAGGGAACTCAGGCAGGAGGCTCATCAGTCTCCAGTGCTTAAAGCCGTTTTCGGTCACATACGCCCACTTCTGAATGTCCAGCAGGGTCTTCATTCTATATGAAGAAAGGGAATAGTAGTCTATCTCTACTTCAATCTGAGCAGTGCCGTTTTTTTCATCGTACTGTATTCTCAAGATGCGGCGGTCTATCACTTTAATATTCTTCGCTGCTTTCACCCTTGCACCAAACTCCTTTGCAATGCTCTCCGAGGCAAAAAAGCCTGCGGCATCAAAACTCTGAGAAGACAAAAACTTAGGCATAATTACTTTTTTCGGTGTCTGTTTTGGAGTATGGAGAGGATTAATTT
>JASEHP010000034.1 GCA_030018605.1 Thermodesulfovibrionales bacterium | reverse complement strand
GAGGCTATGGCAGCCTAACTTAACTGGAGTGTCCGTGAAAACAGGGGAAGATCAATAGATAGATACCTATCAGCGTTGAAGGATAAAGGCAAGCAGGATTAGCGAGAACGCCACAACTCACCGGCGGGGTAAAACAGAGTCCCGTGAGATGCTCCAAAAAAAAATATGGAAATTAATTCTCTGCGGCATAACTTACAGAAAATTTGTCCCATGCTTAAATCCCTTAAAAAACTGCCGGTTAAGCGCCCCTTTCCATTGTTTATAACTCCAAAGTTTTAGTTACACAGCGCCGGTGCCTTGATAAATAAGGCTTTGCAGATGATTTTAGGATGAAGTTACTGCAAAGCTTATCCTAAAAACGTAACCTGTTATTATTTAAAGAAAAGTTGGCTGCACAAAAAATAGGCAAAATGTTGGGTTTGAAGACTGTAGAGGCAAGAAAAATCTTTAATTGAAGTTGCTAACAATTTTTCAACATATGTGCTTGGTAAATGCTTTGATGCCAGCTTTATCTCGTCATAGATAACTCTCTAAAAACAAAGAGAAAGAATAAGAAATAGCGAAAGGAGGGCGCGTTAAAAGGGATTTGTCTAACTGATTCAGATTCCCTCAATCACTGCTGCTGCCAGAAGCGGGAACATTATCTCGTGATGGCCTGTGAGGGCATACGAGCATCCTTTTTGCAGGGTAGGCCTTTTAACGACATTTTGATGAGGCCTGTAGTGCTGGATAAAATCCATGTTGACAGTGGTAATGTTTTCAACCTTGCTGCCGAGGTTTCTCGCTATAGTCAATGCCTTTAAAAAGACTTCGGGCATGATTACGGCGGAGCCTAAATTTATATAAACGCCTCCCTCAAGGTCTGACACCACGGATGTGAAAAGTTTGAAGTCTCTGAGGCTCCCCTTGCCGATTGATGCGCCGTTTGCCTGCGGGTGCATATGGATTATGTCCGTGCCGATGGCAATATGGACAGTTGCAGGGATGCCAAGCCTATATGCAGCACCGAATATGCTCATGTCCTTGTATTTGAATTTCGCATTTTGAATCATTTCACCAAGCGATTTCCCGATGCCATAACCGTTTTTAACTCCGGTGTTTATGGCCTTATTAATATATTTCCCTGTCTCCTTTGCCATTCCGAATGTGCCTTTGCACAGTTCCTCTGCAACGTCTTCGGATGTCTTACCCATGAAAGACAGCTCAAAGTCATGAACAATACAAGCGCCGTTTGTTGCTATTGCGGTTATAATCCTACGGTTCATAAGGTCAATGATAAGGGGGGATAATCCCACTTTTATCGGATGCGCTCCCATGCCTAAAATAACAGGCTTCTTTCTCTTTCTTGCATTAACTATGGCCATTACAACAGCCCTGAAGTCCTTTACCGCGAGTATGCCGGGCAAATTATGGATAAAATCGCTGAATGACTGTCCTGCTTTATGCAGGGCAGCAGTCAAGGCAATCTCCACCTTGCTCTTTCTTTCTGATAGAGCGTATGTCCTGATTTTCTTAAGCGAGACAGGCTTGTATTTTTTCATAGTGTAAAATTTTAACATAAAAAGATTGATTTTATAACTAAAATTATGTTAAAAAATATAACCAAATTTTTCGGGGTCTCGGACCTATAAGGAGGAAGGAATTGCCGGCTAAAGCAGCAAAAAAGAAAAATCTTTCAGCAATAAAACGGGCAAGACAGGCAGAGAAACGCAATCTTCGCAATGCTTCAATCCGCTCAAAGATAAAGACTGTTTCTAAGAGGATTGAGGAAGCCATAACTGAAAAAAATCAGGAAAATGTAAAGAAGTTTCTGAGAGAAATAGTAAGGGTTGTAAACTCGGCTGTCTCAAAAGGCGTACTGCACAAAAATACAGCCTCAAGAAAAATATCAAGGCTCTCAAAACTGGCAAATACAGTTCTCAAAGCCGCAGCAGCCTGATAAGCAGGTGTTCCATCGGATAGGCGCCGCCTGAGGTTTTTATCTGTATATCGGCATCGTTCAGGATTTTAAATGCTCGTGAACAGGCTTTCCGCCGGAGAGTGTCGTTTGCCTGCATGGACATCTTGCTGTACTGCCAGTTTATTGCGCCTAAAAGGTTATACGGTTCTGTTGTATTGGAGAGCGTTCTGTATATTCTGAATACTTTTTCAGCATTCTTTTCTCTCAGAGCATTCGTGAGGTCAAATACGCTGTAATCCCTGCTGCCTTCAACAATCTCTTTAATATCATTTATAACAATCTCTTCTTTTCCGGATGACGCAAGTTTTTCAATCTCAGACGACAGGATGCCTATGTCGTCTCCGGCAACTCCGATAAGATATTCTACAGCGTCATCTTTAATTGCAATCCTCTTTTGCCTTGCCTTTTCTTTTACCCATAAAGGGATGTCATTCTCCCGCATATCAAGGCAGATGGTCTTTAACCCTTTGACTCTTTCTTTCATTTCTTTTTTTAATGTGCCGGCATAGAACATTAAAAAAACTGAACTTGGCGACGGATTGGCTATGCAGGTCTGGAATTTCCTGAATTCTTTTGCAGAAATTTTCTGAAGATTCTTTACTGCCACGTACCTGCGGCTGCCGAAAAAAGAAACCGTATTTAAAGTGTCGGTTATTTCTCCAACGGTCGGGATGCCGTCAACAGAGTCCATGTCAAACACGCTGAAATTGAAAGGCATATCGGCGTCTGGAATTATTTTCCTTACCGAAGATAATGCCTCCTCTATCAGATACTCATTATCAGCATATAGCAGATAGACAGGCGAAGTGAGCCCTTTGTCTATTTCCTGCAAGAAATTCTTGATGCTCATTGGCTATAGACTATCCCTGCCCGTATTTCAGAAGCCAGGTTTCTCATTGCAGTTTCCGCTGCCTGCTCCTTTGCTGCAACTATGTTTTCTATATTGCCTGAACCTGGAAAAGATACAGTAAAAACCCCGCTATTTCTTAACTCTTTGACCTTTCCATCAGGGGAAGTAAGAAAGAACCTGGCTTTTATAATTACCTGGTATTCGGATGCTACTCCTTCTTTTTCTGAAAGGGGTTTAAGGCTGAAATCATTTATTGTGCCGCTTATTACATGTGTTGCGCTTTTTGAAATCATTATCCCGTTTCTTATCAGCTCATCAGCAAGCGCTTTCTGAAATTTATCTTCCAGTTTTGGCTCAAATGTTTTGTTTTCAATCCTGCCTATTTTAACGGCGGTAAAGGGCAGCGTGGCTGTCCCCTGCAGGGTATATCCGCAGCCGGAAAGAGTGAACAGTGAATAATGAACAGTGAATAGCAAGAAAAGAATGAACAGTGAACAGTGAACAGTGAACAGTCTTTTGAAAAAACTTTCAACTTTCAACTTTGAGATCTTAACTTTTAGTTTCATATCACTATGTTAACAAGTTTGCCTTTAACAATAAAGACTTTTTTGAGTGCTTTTCCACTGATGGTTTCCTGTGTCTTCGGCTCATCAAGCGCCTTCTGCTTAATTTGCTCATCAGAAAGCCCTGCAGGAATCAAAAGCTTTGCCTTTACTTTACCGTTGATTTGAATAACAAGCTCTATTTCTTCTTCTCTTGCGATATTTTCATCCCAGAAAGGCCATTGCTGTTCAAATATGCTGTTTTTGCTATCCATGGACTCCCATAATTCTTCTGTGATGTGCGGAGAAAATGGAGAGAGGAGAAGCAGAAGTGTTTCAATGCTGAACCTGAATATCTTCCGGTCTTCTTCCGATTCAGGCTCAAACGAACTTATATCATTCACGAGTTCCATAAGCGCTGCAATCGCAGTATTGAAGTGGTATTCCCTCTCTATATCATTTGTAACCCTCTTTATTGTCTGATGCGTCTTTCTCAGCAATCGTGACGCGTGATCCGTGATGCGTGATGCGTGAAATATATCTTCTTTTAACATATTACGCTTTACGCATAACGCATTACGGTTTTTGTAGACTATCCCCCAAATCCTGTTCAAAAACCTGTATGCACCCTCAACTCCCTGGTCAGACCATTCAAGGTCCCTTTCAGGCGGCGCTGCAAAAAGCGAAAAGAGCCTTGATGTGTCTGCGCCGTATTTGTTTATGAGATGGTCAGGGTCAACAACATTCTTTTTGGACTTGGACATCTTCTCAACCCTTCCTCTCTCACCAGCCTTTCCGCACTTCACGCACTTCTCATCCTTAACGTCCTCAGGGAAAAGCCAGCCGTGATCAGAACATTTCAATGTTTCCTTGCATACCATTCCCTGCGTGAGAAGGTTTGTGAAAGGCTCCGGAGAGTTAATGATTCCAAGGTCTTTTATAACCCGGGTAAAAAATCTTGAATAGAGGAGATGAAGCACGGCATGTTCAACGCCGCCGATATACTGGTCAACAGGCATCCAATATCCGAGTTGAGAGTTGAGAGTTGAGAGTGAAGAGTCAAAGTCAATCTTGCCTTTATCAAAACAGTAGGCAATGAAATACCATGATGAGTCAACGAATGTGTCCATGGTATCGGTTTCACGCCTTGCCTTGCCTTTGCATTTAGGGCAGTTTGTATTTACAAATTTTTCTGACTCTGCAAGTGGTGACCCGCCTGTGCCTGTGAATTTCACATCCTCGGGAAGAATTACAGGAAGCTCATTTTCAGGAACAGGGACAACACCGCATTTATCGCAGTAGATTATCGGTATGGGCGTTCCCCAGTATCTTTGCCTTGAAATCCCCCAGTCACGGAGCTTGTAATTTATTACCCTCTTGCCGAGTCCTTTGTCCTCAATGAATTTTGCTATCTCCACTCTTGCTTCAGCGCTTTTTAATCCCGTGAAACTTCCTGAACCAACGAGCATTCCGTCTTCTTCAAAGGCCTGAGAGATGGCAGATTCACCCCCGCCCTCGCCCTCCCCCCCCGAGGGGGAGGGTTGGGAGAGGGGGGCAATTACAACTTTAATCGGCAAATCATATTTCTTCGCAAAATCAAAATCCCTCTGGTCATGCGCAGGAACAGACATTATTGCGCCTGTGCCGTATTCCATCAGGACAAAGTTTGCTATATAGATGGGAATCTTCTCATCATTTGCAGGGTTTATTGCGTAATGCCCTGTGAAAAGTCCAATCTTCTCATCTTCCTTGCCGTAGAGTTCTTTGATCTTTTTAAGAGCTTCCTTGTCAGCAACGAGTTTTTCCGATAGAGAGTGCGTTGGCGCAAGGCACACGAATGTTGCTCCCAAAAGCGTGTCTGCCCTTGTAGTGAATATCCTTATGCTTTCATCCAATCCCTGTATTTTGAAATCTGCCTCAAGCCCTTCGCTCTTGCCTATCCAGTTTTTCTGCATTAAGACGACTTTTTCAGGCCAGCCCTTAAGCTCATCACATGCCTTCAGAAGGTCTTCTGCATATTGCGTGATTCTGAAGAACCACTGCTCCAACTCTTTCTTTATTACGGCTGTATCGCATCTCCAGCATCCGCCGTCTATTACCTGCTCATTTGCAAGCACAGTCATGCAGGAAGGGCACCAGTTCACGAATGAGGATTTCCTGTAGGCAAGCCCTTTTTCATACATCTTCAGAAAAAACCACTGATTCCACTTGTAGTAATCGGGGCTGCAAGTAGTTACTTCTCTTTCCCCGTCATAGCTGAGTCCGAGCTGGTTGAGCTGTTTTTTCATATAAGCGATATTCTCGTAAGTCCATTTCGCAGGATGAATGTCCTCCTTTATAGCCGCATTCTCGGCAGGCATTCCGAATGCATCCCATCCCATCGGATGAATGACGTTAAATCCGCGCATTCTCTTGTATCTTGCTATGACATCGCCTATCGCATAATTTCTCACGTGGCCCATGTGAATCTTCCCTGAAGGGTAAGGGAACATCTCAAGGCAGTAGAATTTCTTTTTTGAAGGGTCAGTGTCGGTCTTGAATATATTTTTCTCAGCCCAGTACTTCTGCCACTTCAGCTCAACTTTTTGTGGGTCGTATCTTTCGTCCAAGATAGTTTTTCTCCTTTTAATTTTCAGGCATTTATTATATCCGCGCAAAGCGGAGATTGACAAGGGCGGATGACCATACTATGCCAGTGAACTTGCAAGGAGGAAAGACAAGAAAAAAGCGTATGAGAAATTATAACGGCTAAACAGCTAAATACCTGAACTCAAACACTTCATTAATCAGCTTGAAATCCTTCTCGTTCTTTGTAATCAATATTGCACCTATATCTCTTGCGGATAGGGCAATAAGAATGTCGGCAAGAAGGCTTTTGATTCTTGAGGGGTCGATTTTCTCGTCAAGTCTTAACTTGCGCATTATATTCCCGGCAGCATACCCCCGCCTCTCAGTGACTGTTATCACAGCAAAATTATTTTTAATCTGGTCAATGAGCTTCTGTTCCTTATGGTCATATGCTCCCGAAAGGAGTTCCATCAGCACTACAGAACTGAAGGTAATATGATAAACTCTGTTCAGATTAATAAAGATTTCGTAAACTGCGTCTTTTCTGAAGTGCTCTACAAGAAAAGATGTGTCAAGGACTGCCCTTGGTCTCAATTAAGACCCTCAAACTTGAACTTCCCTTTTGTCTGTTCAATGAATCTCCTCATTTTTTCCTGGTATATAACATCAGAAAGAGCGGTCTCTACAGCCTCAGTCTCTGTCTTTGCGCCGAGTATTTTCTGAGCATCCTTGATTAAAGTTTCATTAAGCCTGAAATGTTTTGCCGTTTTTTTCGTTACAGTCTGCATGTTAACCTCCATTCTTGCTTGTATATACAATTTAAAATATTGTGGCTACAATGTCAAGTTTTTCCTACTTCGATTGCCCGATAAACCATTTGATAACCGCTATGACAATCAAGCCGTAAATCAGATATTGCAGGAACTGAACGGCTTTGCCGAGAGGCATTTTATCACTGTTCCCTGCCGTCTCCAACGAGGCTTTTTTCTCTTCTTTGGACAGTTTCGTAAGTGATAACAAGGCATAAATAACCACCGCTGCGACTATCAGAATGCCTATTGTTTTAAGATAAAGTTTTGTAACTATGATTGCTGCGGCAAGGCATACGATTACAACCAAGGCTTTCTTGACTGTGTTTCTGGACACGTGTTGTCCCATATTGCGGGGGCTACTCTAGAGGCACGTCTGTTTTTATATGGAGCTCTCTGAGCTGTTTTAGCTCAACTGTTGAAGGCGCTCCTGACATCATGCAGACGGCTTTCTGAGTCTTGGGAAAGGCGATAACGTCTCTTATGGATGTTGCCCCGACCATTATCATTACAAGCCTGTCAAGTCCAAGCGCAATCCCTCCGTGGGGAGGAGCGCCATATTGAAGTGCATCAAGAAGAAATCCGAATTTCATCCTTGCCTCTTCATCAGGGATGTCTAAAAGCTCAAACATCTTTTTCTGAACATCCTGCCTGTGAATACGGATGCTTCCGCCGCCAATCTCATAACCATTTAACACAATGTCGTAAGCCTTTGCCTTAATATCAGTGAGCAGTGAACGGTGGGCAGTGAACAGTTCAGGGTCAGACAGATTTAATGAAAGCATCTTCTCAATATCCTCATTCATAGGTGATGTAAATGGGTGGTGCATTGCCTGAAATCTTGATTCCTCCTCATCCCATTCAAGCAGGGGAAAATCAATTATCCATGCAAATTTATACCCGGACCTAATTAAGTTCAGTTTCTTCCCGAGTTCAAGTCTCAGGCGGCTGAGCACGTCGTATGTAACTTTTGGCTTGTCAGCGACGAAGAGCATCATGTCCCCTTCTGCTGCTTCAAGCCTTTCAGCCATCCTTTTAAGTATTTCTTCAGGGAAGAACTTGGCTATAGGAGATTCAAAACCATTTTTGACCTTTATCCATGCAAGTCCTTTTGCGCCGAATGACTGTGTCTCTGCTGTAAGCGTGTCTATTTCTTTTCTTGAAAGCCCTGCCATTCCTTTGCCGTTAATAGCTTTTACCATTCCCCTGTCATTGATTGAGTCAAGGAATACCTTGAATGTTCCTTTCATGGCAAGGTCAGCCATATCCTTAAGCTCTAACCCGAATCTTAAATCGGGCTTGTCATTCCCAAACCTCTCCATTGATTCGTGAAAGCTCAACCTTTGAAAAGGTGTTTCTATATCAATTGAAAGGACGTCCTTGAAGAGCTTTTTCATCATGCCTTCCATGAGGGAGAGGACGTCTTCTCTGTCAACAAAAGACATCTCTAAATCCACCTGTGTAAATTCAGGCTGCCTGTCTGCTCGCAGGTCTTCGTCACGGAAACACTTAACAATCTGAAAATACTTCTCCAATCCTGAAACCATAAGTATCTGTTTGAATAATTGCGGCGACTGCGGCAGCGCATAGAAATGCCAGGGATTCATCCTGCTCGGAACAAGATAATCCCTTGCGCCTTCAGGGGTGGATTTTGTGAGCATCGGTGTTTCTATTTCAAGAAATCCCTTTTCATCAAGATAGTCTCTGATATTTTTTGAGATGCGATGTCGCATTATGAGGTTCTGCTGCATCTCGGTCCTTCTCAAATCAAGATACCTGTGTTTTAATCTTAAAGCCTCACCCGCGTCGGCAGCCTCTTCCATGTTATAAGGCAATGGCGCTGCTTCATTAAGGACTTCAAGCTTGTTGACATACATCTCTACTGCTCCGGTGGGAATGTTCGGGTTTTCCGTGCCTCCGGGTCTTTTCCTTATCTCCCCTGAGACGGAAATTACATATTCTGCCCTTATATCATGCGCTGTCTCATGGGCGTCTTTGGCAACATCTGGGCTGAAAACTATCTGGCATAATCCGCTCCTGTCCCTTAAGTCAATGAATATGAGCCCGCCATGGTCTCTTCTTCTAAAGACCCATCCCGCAAGGCTCAGGTTTGAGCCTATGTCGGATTCCCTTAGTTCGCCGCAGTTTTTATCGCGAGTCATAATACCACCTATCAGTTGTTAGTTTTTAGTTGTTACTAATGTATCAACTAAAGTGTCATTGCGAGGAGTCCCGAAAGCTTTCGGAACGACGAAGCAATCTTTCTGTTATGAAGCGAGATTGCCACGCTTCCGTTGGTCGCTCGCAATGACAAAGTAAAATTTATGTATTAGTCTTGGTAACTTCTTTTTTAATTTTTACCACTTCGTCCGGAGTTAAATATCTTAACTCTCCCGGGCGGAGATTTCCAATATCTATGCCGTTTATCCTTATGCGCTTAAGTTTCAGCACAGGATGCCCCACCTGTTCACACATTCTCCTTACCTGTCTTTTCTTGCCTTCATATATCGTAATTTCAATCCAGCAGTTTTCCTCTGCTTTTCTGAGTTTCTTTGCCTTGGCAGGCGAGGTAAGTCCATCCTTAAGCCTTATCCCTTTTCTCAGTTTATCTAATTTTTCATCCTCAATGATGCCTTTTATTTTAACATGATATGTTTTTGGAATCTTCTTTGACGGGTGCAAAATCGAATGAGCAAAATCGCCATCATTTGTGAGAAGAAGCAGCCCCTCTGAGTCAAAGTCGAGCCTTCCAACCGGGAACACCCTGTATTTGATGTTTCTTAAAGACTCCTTTATGGTCGGCCTTTCTTCCTCCTCAGAGAGTGTCGTAAGAACATTTTTGGGTTTATTTATCATCAGATAGACTTTTGGTTCCGGTTTTGTGAGGAGTTTGCCGTCAAGTTTTATATGATCTTTTGCCGGGTCTGCCTTCATGCCGAGGGTTGCCGTTTTCCCGTTAACCGTAACTCTTCCTTCAAGGATTATCTCCTCAGCGCCTCTTCTTGAGGCGATCCCCATCTTTGCAAGAATTTTCTGAAGCCTTTCTTCCATAGGTAATGATGATAACACAATTTTGCATGACAGATGGAGTAGGCGACTGATATAATTTACTAAAATGTCATTGCTTTGGCTCACAAAGTGAGCCAAAGCAATCTCAAAGAAAGATCGCCACGTCCCGACAAAGTCAGGACTCGCGATGACAAGGCGGGGTTCGGATGAAATTTCTCAGACTCGTTGAGTATTTTGAAAAACTTGAGGCGACCACAAAGCGTCTTGAGATGTTTGATATACTCTCCGAATTATTCAAAGAAGCCAAAGCCGACGACATAGATAAGATTATTTATCTCGGCCAGGGACAGCTCCTTCCGCCATTTCACGGCCTTGAGATTGGCATGTCCGAAAAATATCTTATCAGGGCAATATCTGACGCTACGGATACGGCCACAAGAAAGGTTGAAGAAACTTTCCAAAAAACAGGAGACCTCGGAGAGACGGCAGAGGAGTTTGTTAAGGGCAAAGGACAAAATCTGACAGTTAAGAAGGTCTACGAAGAACTCACTGATGTTGCCATGACATCCGGCGCGGGAAGCGTTGAAAAGAAGGTCGGATTCCTGAGCAATCTTTTTAAAGGCGTTTCTTCAAAAGAAGCCAAGTATATTTCACGATTTGTTATCGGGAGATTAAGGCTTGGCATAGGAGACCCGACTGTGCTTGAGGCATTGGCTCTTGCGCAAGGAGACAGGGCCTTGAGGCCCGAACTTGAAAGGGCGTATAACTTATGTTCAGATCTCGGCCTTGTGGCAAAGACACTGCTTGAAAAGGGCATGGAAGGGGTAAAAAAATTCCATGTGAGGGTCGGCTATCCGATAAGGATGGCGTTGTGCGAGAGGCTTCCTTCCTCAGAAGATATTATTGAAAAGATAGGCAAGGCTGCTGTTGAAGCAAAGTATGACGGGTTCAGGGTGCAGCTTCATAAAGATAAGAACCATATTGAGATGTTTTCAAGAAATCTTGAGAGTACCACTCACATGTTCCCGGAGATAAAAGAGGCCGTGAAAAATTTCATAACAGCGGATACCGTAATAATTGAAGGAGAAGCCCTTGCGTACAATGAATCAACAGGTGAACTATTTCCATTTCAGGTGACTATTCAGCGCAAGAGAAAGCACGGCATAGAAGAGCTTGCAAAGGAATATCCCCTCAGATATTTTGCCTTTGACCTTCTTTATGTTAACGGTGAGGATTATACTCCAAAGTCCTTCAAGGAAAGGCGTGAAAGACTCAAGAAGATTATAAAGAAAAACCCTGTTATAGAGCCGTCAGAGCTTTTTATCACCGACAATCACGAGGAGATAACAAAGTATTTTGATGATGCAATTGCAAGGGGGCTTGAGGGCGTTGTCGCGAAAAGGCTTGATGCGCCCTATGCAGCAGGAGGCAGGAACTTTAACTGGATAAAACTTAAAAGAAGTTACCGCGGCGAACTTGCAGATACAATAGACGTATGCATTGTCGGATATTTCAGGGGTAGGGGCGCAAGGGCAGAGTTTGGTTTAGGTGCGCTTCTTGGCGCCGTATATGACCCAAAAGCAGATACTTTCAAAACAGTAAGCAAGATCGGCTCCGGTTTTACGGAGGATGAGTTTGCGCAGCTTAAGAAGATTCTGGATGAGATTTCACTTAAGCATAAACATTCCCGCGTCGATTCTATTATGGAAGCCGACGTATGGGTAGAGCCGCGGTATGTCGTTACCGTCACGGCAGACGAGATAACCCGCTCTCCATCGCATACAGCGGGGCGGGATAAGGAAGGAATAGGCTATGCCCTCCGTTTCCCGCGGGCAGTCGGTTTTCTGAGAGAAGATAAAAAGTCCGAAGATGCAAATTCCGTTAAGGAGATAATAGATATGTTTGAGATGCAAAAAAAGGTGAAGGTGGGTTGAAGTGGTAAGGGGATGACTTTGATAAACAGTCATCCCCTCGGATGTGCAGGAATATCACTTAAAACGCATAAGTTAAAGCACTGCCAAATGAGAACCTGCTTTTCAACTGTCCCTCGACCTCAAGATTAAGGCTCTTGCTTAAAGGAATTCTTACTCCTGCAAAACTACCTACATTATTTTTCTCTTTGTATGTCCATTATCCTTTATCTACCGTCCCTCCCCAGGTTAACGACGCTTCAGCTTTACTTCTGGCCCAGTATGCAACGGGCCCTCCGTAAATAATGGTTTCGCCAAGCCTGCCTTGCAGTCCCACACCGAGATTAATTTCCCACGGATTCGATATTTTGGCATAATTACAAAAAACGGTGTCCAGAAATAGCAAATTATTTTTTAATAT
>JASEHP010000033.1 GCA_030018605.1 Thermodesulfovibrionales bacterium | reverse complement strand
AACGGGTAAAACCCGTTTATATAAATCTTATAACACAAATTCTTAGTAGGAGGATTTATGTATGACTGGGGATTAAAGAATCGTCTTTCAAGGATAATTAAATCTGATGGAAGGACCGTTATGCTTGCAGTTGACCACGGATATTTTCTTGGGCCTACGACAGGGCTTGAAGATGCGGAAAGAACAATCAAGCCACTGCTTCCTTATGCTGATGCCTTGATGCCGGCGCGCGGCATTGTCCGCACATCGGTTAATCCTCAATCCGGAACCCCGATAGTTTTAAGAGTCTCGGGAGGGAACAGCATTCTTGATGAGGATTTATCAAATGAAGGCCTGACCGTTTCCATGGAAGATGCAGTAAGATTAAATGCATCGGCAGTTGCGCTTTCCATCTATGTCGGCTCACCGAATCAGAAAGAGACGCTTCTTAATCTCGCAAAACTTATAGATAAGGGGCATCGCTACGGAATGCCTGTGCTTGCTGTTACTGCGGTAGGGAAGAACATGGTGCGTGATGCAAGGTATCTTGCTTTGAGCTGCAGGATAGCCGCAGAGCTTGGAGCGCACTTTGTAAAGACATATTACTGCGAGGGTTTTGAAAAGCTTGTAAAGACATGCCCTGTGCCGCTCGTTATGGCAGGCGGAAAGAAGCTTCCTGAATACGAGGCGCTTGAACTAACCTATAATGCAATCTCCCGCGGCGCAGCAGGCGTTGACATGGGAAGGAATATCTTTCAGTCTGAAGCTCCTGTTGCGATGATTCAGGCTGTTAAGGCGATTGTCCATGACAATGCAACTCCAAAGAAGGCTTATGAGATTTACAAGGGACTCAAAGCTCGACTGAAGAGCAAGAAGTCAAAAGTCAAAGGCGTGACTGCAAGCAAAGAAGAACTGAGCAGGCATTAGGAAATTAAAGTCTTATTGCAAAGATTAAGAATGGGGCTTTCAGCCCCTTTTTTTATTTTGGGAGCTTCAAATAAAACCTCTTCTCTATGGTATATTATTTCCTATGCGGGTGGCGATGTATTACAGGAATAACGACGTAAGGGTTGAGGAGATACCTGTTCCAAAGATAGGGAAGGGCGAGATGCTGGTTAAGGTCATGGCAAGCGGAATCTGCGGAAGCGATGTGATGGAATGGTATCGGATTAAAAAAGCTCCTTGCGTTCTTGGGCATGAAATCGCAGGAGAGATTGTTGAAGTAGGCGAAGGGGTAAAAAATTATAAAAAAGGCGACAGGGTATTTGTGTCCCATCATGTTCCGTGCAACACCTGCCGCTATTGCCTGAGCGGCTATCATACAGCATGCGAGACCTTGCATAAAACAAATTATGACCCCGGAGGTTTTGCAGAGTATCTCCGAGTGCCTGAGATAAATGTTAAGAGCGGGGTTTATATCCTTCCTGAAAATATGTCTTATGAAGAAGGAACATTCATAGAGCCCCTGGCGTGCATTCTGAGAGGCCAGGGGGTTGCAAACCTGAAAGCCGGACAAAGCGTTCTTGTAATTGGAAGCGGGATTTCAGGGCTTCTTCATATAAATCTGGCAAAGGATGCGGGTGCAGAAAGGATTATTGCAACTGATGTTAATGAATACCGTCTTAATGCAGCATTGAAATTCGGCGCAAACAGCGTTATCAATGCTAAAGAGAATGTGCCTGAGCGTGTGCGTAAACTGAATGACGGAAGACTGGCTGACTGTGTGATTGTGTGCACAGGCGCAATGCCTGCCATTGAGCAGGCTCTTCAGTCTGTTGATAAAGGAGGCACGATTCTTTTTTTTGCAGTTCCCGAGCCGGGAATTAATGTCTCTGTGCCAATCAATGATTTCTGGAGAAACGAGATAAAGATTGTAACATCCTACGGAGCGGCTCCTTCTGATATTGCCTTGGCAATAGAGTTTATCAGCGCACGGAGGGCGAATGTAAAGGATATGATTACGCACAGGCTGGGCATGTCCGAGGCGCAGCTTGGTTTCAAGCTTGTTGCTGAGGCAAAGGAGTCAATAAAGGTAATCATTGAGCCCTGGAGATGAAGAAAGTGTCAAGTATCAGAGTATCAGAACTTTGACGCTTTGACACTTTGATACTTTGACTCTATTTGTATCTCCGTCCCCTTATCAATGCTGTAGGTAAGATAAGACTGATAGTTTTTAATCCAGGGCTGTCTTAATGTGTAATCCGTTCTGTGCCAGAAGAATACCCACGGCGCCTCATCAACAATCATGTTCTCTGCCCTTTCGTAATACATATCCCGTTCTTTTAAGTTGCTCGCATGCTGGCCTTTTTCTATCAAGGCATCCACGGAAGGATTTTTATATCTTGCCCTGTTCCCTGCAGGGCCGAGGTTTGCTGAGTGGAACAAAGGGAACAAAAAATTTTCAGGGTCAGGATAATCAGCAAACCATCCGAGCCAGAACATATCAGGTTCGCCTTTATTTATTGCCTCCTTGTATGCGCTCCATTCAAGCTGTTTGATATTTGCCTTAATCCCAACTTCTTTTAAATATGATTGTATTACCTCTGCAGTATCCACAACCTCATTGTCCGCTGTTATATAAAAATTCACTTCAAGTCCATCAGGGTAGCCGGCAGCTTTTATCATTTCCTTGGCTTTTGACGGATTATATTCATAAGATGCAGGCGCCTTCCATTTTCTCAGAATATCAGGCACCGGCCCTGATGCAATTCTTCCCCTAACTTCGTAAACAGTCCTTAGTATCTTTTTCCTGTCAATTGCATAGTTCATCGCCTTTCTTAGAACAGGATTATCAAAAGGCTTTTTTGAGCAGTTAAGCCCGAGATAATATGTGTTTATCCCGTTTATTGATGACATTAAATCTGACAGCTTTTTATCTTTTTTAAACCTTGAAAATGCTGATGCGGGAATGGTTATTACATCAAGATTGCCAAGCTCGAATTCCGTGATTGCAGTAAGGTCTTCGGGGATTATCTTATAGGCGATACCTTTGATTTTTGGAAGCCTGTCAAAATAATCAGTTCTCGCCTCAAATAAAAGCTCCCTGTTTGGAAGCCAGTGCTTGAGGATAAACGGCCCGGTGCCGGAGGGATGGGATGAAAAATCAACTCCCCATTTTTCTATTTCTTCCTTCGGAACCACATAAGCAGCAGTCATCGCAAGGAGGTTCAGGAAGGGCGAGAAGGGTTTATCAAGAGTTATCTCAAGTATATAATCGTTTACTGCCTTTATGCCTGAAACATCTTTTGCCTTGCCGCTCATAAACTCTCTTGCGCCTTTTATCTTGTCAAAGACCCATGTGTTTGGAGACCTTGTTTTTGGATTAAGAATCCTTTCAAATGAATATTTGAAGTCTCCGGCTGTTGCTTCTCTGCCGTTGGAGAATATCACGCCTTTTTTTAATTCAAATCTATATGCAAGCCAGTTTTCTGATATTTTCCACGTTGATGCTATGTCGGGAATGATGTTTAAGTCCTTATCCATTCTGACCAGCCCGTTGAAGAGCTTGGCTGAGAGGGAGCCTCCTGTGACATCCACAATAAGCGCAGGGTCAAGTGTTGTCGGGTTTGTATTAAGCCTGTAATAGATGTAACCTGAAAGGCGGTTCTGTGGTGAGCATGCAAGCAGAAAGACTAAGAGAATGTGTAAGAAAAGTATCCGTCTCAATCTGAATCTTTCTCCTCTTTTTTTTCTTCCTCTGCTTTTTCTCCCGGAATATTATACTCCTCAAGCACCCATTTGCCGAGGTCAATGAGCTTGCATCTTTCAGAGCAGAACGGCCTATTTGGATTTTCTTCCCAGGTTGTTGTCTTTTTGCATATAGGGCATTTGATTTTCATAGTATATTTTAACTCTTTTTCTGTTTTTTAGCTTTCAAATATCCACTGATTTCTGCTAAAATTAACTTTCAAGAACAAAGTGTCAGTGAATAGTGACAGTGTTAGCTAATAAAAAACTGACACTAAAAACTGGCACTTACACTAATCTGGAGGGTAATAATGGATTATTTTTTAACTGAAGAACAGGCAATGATACGAGACCTTGCAAGGCAGATCGCGGAAGAAAAGATCGTGCCTGTGAGAAGAGAGCTTGATGACAAAGAAGAATTCCCGTGGGAGATAATGAAGGTGATTGCGCAGTCAGACCTGTTCGGGCTTTTTATACCGGAAGAATATGGAGGACTCGGAAAGGGCAGCCTTGAGTTGTGCATTGCTGTTGAGGAACTCTCAAGGGCATGTCTTGGTGTCTCAACAACTTATGCTGCAAATGCGCTTGGAGCATATCCAATCCTTCTTTTCGGTTCTGATGAGCAGAAAAAGAAATATCTGCCTGACATAGCTTCGGGTAAAAGGCTTGTTGCATTCGGACTTACTGAGGCGAATGCTGGAAGCGACGCAGCAGGCATACAGACGACAGCAAAACTTACAGGAAATGAATATGTGCTTAATGGCACAAAGCAGTGGATAACAAACGGGGGCGAGGCTGAGATATATACAATAATTGCCCTGACTGACAAGACAAAGGGGCCAAGAGGCGCATCTGCTTTCATTGTGGAAAAAGGAACTCCCGGGTTTACTTTCGGAAAAAAGGAAGAGAAAATGGGGATAAGGTCATCTTCAACAAGAGAGCTTGTGTTTGAGAACTGCAGAATCCCGAAGGAGAATATTATTTCAAAAGAGGGTGTGGGATTTATAGTTGCGATGAAGACACTGGATAATTCAAGGGTAGGCGTAGGCTCACAGGGAGTTGGCGTTGCACAGGGAGCGTTTGAAGAGGCTGTGAAATTTGCAAAGCAGAGAATTCAGTTTGGGCATCCGATTATAAGTTTTCAGGCAGTTCAGCATATGCTTGCGGATATGGCGACAGACATAGAGGCTGCAAGGGCGCTTATCTATTCAGTTGCCAGATTCATGGACAGCGGCGCTAAGGACATAACGAAAGAATCTGCCATGGCAAAGGTTTTTGCTACTGATGTCGGCATGAGAGTTACGACAAATGCCGTTCAGGTGATGGGCGGCTCAGGATATATGAAGGAGTATCCGGTTGAGAAGATGATGAGGGATGCAAAGATACTCCAGATATACGAGGGGACAAATCAGATTCAGAGGAATGTCATAGGACAGGCTCTGATGAAGAAGCAGAAATAAAGCTAAAACTTAAACTCCGATTTAATCGGGTTGTTATTTTCGTCAAATGTGACCTTTGCCGTGAAATGCTCTCCGGGCATGAATGAATAGGCGAGTTCTTTCCACAGTACTATTGTCCTGCCGCCTTCTTTTCTTATCTCAGGATAAGGGTATCTTGCAAAGTAGAGGAAGTTTTTTATAAACCTTGTCTCTTTTGAACGCTCAATCATAGGGTCTTTATCCTTAAAGGTAAACGTATCCTGAACGCATATCCTCTTTGTGAAAAGGTCGGCAAAGCCTACCTTTATCTCATCGCCTGATTTTGCGATAAACCACCACCTCAGAAAATCATTCGGCAGGGGGCACATCTGATAGGTATTGGCATCAAGTTTTTCCTTGAGAAAATCTCTTGTTGCATTGCGTAGATAATATCTGCCTCCGAAATATGAGAAGAAAAGGATAAATGTAATTGCAGCGATGAGAGCGGCTCTTTTCCTGTTTAAGCTGCCGAGAACCACGCATAAAAAAAGTCCGATTGATATGTACGGGTCTATGATAAAACTGATGTCCAGCGAATACGCATTCCAGTCAAAGGGCGAAAGGACGCGCGTGCCATACTGGTTTGTGAGGTCCATGAATATATGTATGCCATATGCTAAAAAAGACAGGAAATAGTAATAGAAAAAACCTTTTCTGAAACCTGCTATAACGGCTATAATCAGCGGCACAAGAACCAAAGCAAGAATCCCGTGCGTTATTCCGCGATGGTATCTGAGGAATATGTCAGTTCCCCATAATCGTGTTATATAGTCAAAATCAGGAGCAATGGATGATATCAGAAGCACCCAGAAGGCTGCTTTTCTTTTGAATCCAAGCTGCGAAAGAGCTGCTCCAGCAAGGGTGTGAGTTATCGGATCCATTACAATGCCTCCATATTCCATTTTTTGAGGTCTGTTTTAAGAGCGCTGATATCTTTTCTTTCATTCATTGCGTTTTTAACCTTTTTCCAGTCGTCAATATTGCCATAAAGTATGCAGCCTGCAATACAGTTATCCTTTATAACGAGTTTTCTGTATATAAAATTCCCGCTGTCTTTCTGCACAATTGCTTCAAGCTTTTTGTCAGGGTCAATATCTCCGGCTGAAATGAGGTTTATCCCAGCTATCTTAAGGATGTTTGAAGGCACTGTGCCTGTGTAGGTTGCACTGCCTCCTGCCATATTAATCCCAGCAATTTTTCCCTGTTCCTCTGCCGCAGGCCATATGCCGTAGCAAGTCCCTTTATATTCTGCTATGTCACCGGCAGCATATATGTCCTTAATCTCTGTCTCAAGCCTTTCATTTACAATGACTCCTTTGTTGCATTTAATTTCAAGTCTCTCAGCGAGTTCCGTATTGGGTTTAACTCCGGCAGATATTATTACCATATCGCAGTCAATAATTGTTCCGTCTGTAAGGATAACACTCTTTACCTTATCGTCACCGGTTATCTCACGTGTTTTTGAGCCGAGGAAAAAGGCAAATCCCATCTTTTCCATCTGAGCTTTCAGAATCTCGGCGCCTTCCATATCCATCTGCTTTGGAAGCAGTCCCGGAAAAAACTCCACTACAAATACGGAATGACCTGTTTTTCTCAGGCTGTTTCCAACCTCAAGTCCGAGGACTCCTCCTCCTATCAGAACTACTCTCTTTGATTGTTCAGCATATTTTTTGATCTCAATGGCATCTTTAAGTGTTCTTAGCGTAAATACGCCTTTTTTGTCAGAGCCGGGAATTGGAGGGACGAATGAGAGACCTCCCGCTGCAATAAGAAGCGTGTCGTATTTCAGTGTATGCCCTGAATGTGTGATAACTTCTTTCTTGTTTTTATCTATCTCAGAGACAGGCGCGTTTAATAGCAGCTTTATGTTGTTCTTTTTATACCATGCGTCTTTATAGATGACAATGCCGCTTTCATCCACGTCTCCGCTTATGAATTCCATGAGCCTTATGCGGCTGTAAAAGGGATAAGCCTCGTCAGAGAGTATGATTATCTCGCCGCCTGCATCAATTTTTCTAATGTTCACCGCAGCAGTTGTCCCTGCAGCGCCATTGCCGATGATGATGTATTTCATTCAGTCTTTCTTGTCTCCAGCATTATGGTTACGGGCCCGTCATTGGTGATATGCACCTGCATGTAAGCGGCAAAATCGCCTGACGCTGTTTTTATGCCGGTTCTTTTTAATTCTTCAATGCATCTAATATACATCTCCTTTGCCCTTGCCGGTTCTTCGGCATTATCAAAAGAAGGGCGGTTGCCCTTTCTGCAGTCAGCTGCAAGCGTGAATTGAGATACAACGAGAGCCTCTCCGTTTATATCCTGAACAGACAGGTTCATCTTTCCTTCGGAATCTTCAAAAATCCTGAGAGATGAAATTTTTTTTACAAGGTAATCAAGTTCCCTTGTTGTATCGCCTTTTTCAATGCCGAGGAAGATAAGTATTCCTCTCTCTATTGCGCTGATAGTTCTGCCGTCAATATCAACGCTCGCCCTTGAAACCCTCTGGAGTAATGCCTTCATTGCAACTCCCCCTTAAAAACCTTATCTAAAATACTCGGCATGAGGGCATTGAGTTCTTTTTGAGTTTCTGATTGAAGTTTTTTCAGCTCGTCAACTTTAGATTGAAGACTGTCAAGGTATTCAACAATGCGGCGTTGTTCGGGGAGAGGAGGAACAGGAATTTTCTTATTCTCTAAAAAGCGCTGAGGAACTCTTTGTTGACCAGCAGTTCCCTTAAAATGCGCACCAGCAGCATCCTTGAAATCCTTATGCCTAACAATAACGTGAAGCCAGTTAGCCAACAAATCAGTTTTCGGTCTTATAACATGAAATTCAGTTGAACCGAAGCCTATTCCATTTTTCAGCCCTTTTGCAATCGCAGATTTGCCATTTTGCATACAAGGTGTAATTCGTGCAAAGATTACATCGCCTTCGGCAAAAAAAGTATAGCCTTTACGCACCTCACACAAGTGCCTAATTTCTGGACGTGTGATTTTACCAGTTATATCATCAACTGCCGACATTGGTACAAAACTAACTTGAGTATTATCAGAAATAGTAGCTGCTATTTGTCTTGAAGGATTTATATCAGCAACTTCGGGAATATATTTCATAGCCCAAACCTGCGCTTTTTCACTCTCAATCAATGATTTTAGAAATGCATGACTAACCGCCCCTGCCTCCTCAACTGCTTTTCCCCTAAGCCCTTTCGCCTCTTCAACCTTCTCCGCCAGTTCCTCAATCCGCGCCACGACACGTTGCTGTTCTGGTAAAGTGGGAAGAGGGACGGGAATAGGCAAAAATCGTTTTGCTTTTAATTCTGTCTTGATGCCTCCCGGAACATATTCTAATAATAACTCTTTAAATGTATGACTCCGTAAGAGCCACCATAAGAAGTTGATGTCTATTCGTTCTTTGTTTGGTATGTATGCGCCGTAATGTATTGTTGCAGCAATAGGCTCTTCATTATCATCCTCATAAATAGCTATAGCGCCTTTTGCTGCATTAATCCCTGAGACGACAAGATCACCGGGATGTATGAGAATCATGCCAGTTTTTGTTTTGCCATCCGTGCGTAGTTGTATCTTTCCATCATTAAAGCCGATTTTTTCTATTATTCGAACTGCCCCTGATAAAATGGATTCTTGCGAAGGGACTTCTTTACGTTCCGTAAGGACTTCTCCCAGCTTCACCATCGGCCATTGCCTACTCATTTTATTTTCTCTTTTCCCGTTTTCCTGTCATGCGCCCCTCAAGCATTCTGCGTGTGCGCTCAAGTTCTGCAACGAGTGTTTTCTCATCAGGCAGGGCTGTTTTATATTCAGCAGCAAGGACTTTATTCGGAAGTCCTTCAAGGGCATATTTGGCGACAGCATGGTCTTTCTGAGCGCAAAGAATCAAGCCGACAGGCGGGTTCTCATCAGAATGCGTCCAGTGTTCACGGGCATAGTTGAGGTAGAGGTGCATCTGCCCTGCATCAGCATGAGTGAATTTGCCGAGTTTTAAATCAATAATCACAAGACACCGCAAACTGCGGTGATAGAAAAGAAGGTCAACACGATACCATTCATCGCCAATGCGCAACCTTCGTTGTCTTCCTATAAAGGTAAAGTCCCCTCCGAGTTCAAGCAAAAAATTCTCGAGTTGATGTATGAGGGCTTCTTCAAGGTCATTTTCTGAATATTCATCTTTAAGCCCGAGAAACTCAAGCACAAATGGGTCTTTGATTTCTTCCTCCGGTGTTACAGCATCTTCAGGCAAAGGCTTTGCACCTTTTTTGAGCATGGCAGCCTTGTCTCTTGATAAAGCAGTCCGTTCATAAAACTGCGTGTTAATCTGGCGGTCCAGTTGCCGCACGGACCATCCGCCTCTTAAGGTTTCTTTTTCGTAGAAAGCTCTACCTTCAGGGTTCTTTACTGGCAGTAGAAGAACATAATGTGACCATGGTAGCGGGAAGCGGTTGGCAATATCCCTCAGAGAGAATTCTGTAGACACTATTTGTAAATTTTCAGTCAGTGTCTGAACTTTTGCAGAACTGTCCTGTCCAGCTAAACATTTTTCAGACGATGTCTGAAAAATTTGGGCAGGCGGCCAACATTGACAAAACTTTCTCATTTGGCTAAGGTTGACCCGACCGAAACCCCGCCCAAAGCGTTTAGTCAAATCAGCAGAAAGTCGCGCTATCAGTTCTTCTCCATAACCGGCTCTTTTTGTCCCCCTCTGCTCAAATTCAACAATCCTCCGCCCTATCTCCCAATAGGTGGCAGTCATAATTGCGTTTGTTGCCCTTGCAGACACCCGGCGGGCTGATTCAAGGAGTCCGGCAACATCACTAAGAATCGTGTTATAGCCCTTTATGTCTTTAGTATGAGGCTCAGTTTTCTTTAACACCATTGACTCCTTTTCCTAATATCTGTTTTATCTCTGTCATAATCCCGGCAATACGCTCTTCTTTTTTTATAATATCCTCGACAAGCTGCTCCGGCGGCATGTGTTCAAAGTCTTCTTTGGCATTGGGGTTTTTGATATCAAGGTTATAATTGTTCGCAACGACATCCTCAACCTTCACCTTCCATGAATATTCGTGTTCTTTTCTTTTATTCCACCACTTGATGCAGTCTTCCATCTCCTCAAACTGCATGGGCTTTGTCTTTGTATAACTCTTTCTGCCCTCGGGCAAGGGCTGTTCATAATACCAGATTTCTTTTGTATATCCGCCTCTGTCAAAAAAAAGAAGATTTGTAGGTATTCCTGTGTATGGTGCAAACACGCCATTCGGAAGGCGGACAATTGTATGCAGGTTAAATTCCTTCAATAGTTCGTCCTTAATCCTTGCGCATACGCCGTCACCAAACAAAGTGCCGTTCGGCACAATAAGTCCGCACCTTCCCGGCTTTTTACCGCCAACAGGTCTTCTTAGCTTTCTCATAATCAACTGCAAAAACAAGAGCGCAGTTTCATTAGTCCTTTTATCATCAGGAAAATTATTTTGTATCCCTTTTTCTTCCTCACCGCCGAATGGCGGATTGGTCAAGACTATATCAACCCTGTCCTTATCGCCTATTTCATTTAAAGGGAATCTCAACGCATTATTAGGGTCAATCTGTGGATATTCAAGTCCGTGGAGCATGAGGTTCATCTGACAGAGGAGATAGGGAAGTGATTTTGCCTCTATGCCATAAAGGGATTCTTCCTGAAGCTTTCTGAAGTCCTCAGTTCTCTTGCATTGAGCTTTGAGGTGTTCAAATGTTTCAACAAGAAACCCTCCAGTCCCGCAAGCAGGATCAAGAATTGCCTCTCCGAGTTTAGGATTAATAACCTTTACCATAAACTTGATTACAGCCCTCGGCGTATAAAACTCTCCTGAATCGCCTGACGCTGTTTTTATGCCGGTTCTTTTTAATTCTTCAATGCATCTAATATACATCTCCTTTGCCCTTGCCGGTTCTTCGGCATTATCAAAAGAAGGGCGGTTGCCCTTTCTGCAGTCAGCTGCAAGCGTGAATTGAGATACAACGAGAGCCTCTCCGTTTATATCCTGAATAGACAGGTTCATCCTGCCTTCTGAATCTTCAAATATTCTGAGAGCTGAAATCTTTTTTACAAGATATTCAAGTTCTCGTGTTGTATCGCCTTTTTCAATGCCAAGGAAGATAAGCAGTCCTCTCTCTATTGCGCCGATAGTCCTGCCGTCAATCTCAACACTTGCCTCTGAAACCCTCTGTATTAATGCTTTCATAGTTTTAATGCGTTAGTCCACAGCACTTTTTATATTTCTTCCCGCTTCCGCATGGGCATGGCTCATTCCTCGATATTTTTATACTTTTTGACCGTGAAGCTTTTTCCTTTGCTTCGTGAAGCTTGCGCATTTCGTCCACAACTTGCATCCTTGCCGGCTTTAAGTCAATGCTGATTCTTGCTATGCAATCAGCTGCAATATTTTCTAACCCATGAATTAATTCAATAGTTTTGCTTATATCGTCATCGCCTTCTTTATTAAGTAATTCTCCATATTTGTCAAAGAAGACCTGAGCCTCAGAAAGAGATTTTAATGCGCTCAATCCCTCTTCGGAAAAATCATTCTCTTGCGTTCCGCCAAGGTCAAGCCCCTTTATGAAGTATGCGATTAGAGAATAATTATCTTTTAAATGCTGAACCATTCCGCTGCCAGTCGTTTGGTGTTCAGCATCAGGAAAGATAAAGGGGTCAGTTTCTGGGCGCCACTGAGCAATGAGATTCCACAGAGACATCAGATTGCCGATAATTACACTTACTTTCTCCGCTGATTCAAAGTCGCCGCCTTCTTTTCCAAAGAGTAAAGGATAAAAATGAGAGGGCATTACAAGATTCGGTGCGGTAAGACATCCGTAAAGCAGGCCATACAGCTCAAAGATTGAGAGTTTAGCCCCTGCTTGCCTGAGATATTCTGACATTGTTTTGTCGCCACAATATTTATCAGGTAAGATATTCATAAGCTCCCTTTATAATGAAAAATCAATTATTTCTTTTTCAATTTCCGGATATGCGCTGTCTATTTTTGTCTGAAGCTCTATCGTCTTTTTTAGGGCAGTTACGACCTTGCAGTAATGCTTTATCTCCTCAACTGACAGAACTCTTCCTTTTCTGTCCTTAAGCCATTTGTCGCAGACCTGATAGCCGCCGATTTGATATTCATAGACTTCGGGAGAAATACCCTCAAAATATTGGCTGCTGTTTATATAAAGTTTCCCTTTTTCATATCTCGGTTTTTCAACTTTATCATTTCCCTTGCCTTCAAACTTTGCGGTAGGTGCGTCAAGTTCTGAAGATTTAAGGAGATGAAGGTTAACAAGTTTTTCTCCAAGGTTGCCTATCTTTTTAAATAGCTTGTAATCGCTTGTGAAGGGAACTCTCGGAAAATCTATCTTTAGAAACTCGGCATATTTTGTCCTGTAGATGTTTGAGTAGAGTACTGCATAAATGTAATAGAAAATTTCTTCGGGTGAGGGCGTTTTCTTGAACTCTCTTGTCAGCTTTTCAATTAATTCAGGAGAAAGG
>JASEHP010000032.1 GCA_030018605.1 Thermodesulfovibrionales bacterium | reverse complement strand
TAACGGGTAAAACCCGTTTATATAAATCTTATAACACAAATTCTTAGTAGGAGGAAGCGATGGGAATAATAATGGTTGTAATAATGGTTGCAATGATGGGCGGAATGATGGGTGAAAAAATGACGAGCGGACATGGGAAACAACATGACAATAAACAAGGCAAAACAAAAAGCGGACAGAGCGAGATGGACAGCCAGAAAATGACGGATGATAAGAAGGACGCTGACGGTTTAATAGGCTACCATGGCGGGACAACACAGGACTACCAAAAAGAAGATGATAAACCCACAGACATGACAAAAAGAAAATAAAAAAAGATGTGGGGGAAATAATGAAAAAGATAGTAATTTTGATTGTATTTCCAGTGATCACCTTTATCTTTAGCTATGCCTTCGCTCAGACAGCAGAACATATACATAAACCTCATCCACACAAACATAAACAATATGCAAAAGTTAAAAACCCTATTCCGATGAGCGAGCAGTCTATTGCCAAAGGCAGAAAAATCTTAGAGAAATACTGCACTGAATGTCATGGAGAAGCAAGCAAAGGCAATGAAAAAACCGACCTTACGGACAACCTGTGGATTCATGGAGACAGCGACGGCGAAATATTTCATGTTATCATGGATGGAACAAAAGGGCCGACGCCGATGAAGGGATTCAAAAAGGAATTGACAAAGGAAATGAGATGGCATATTGTGAGTTATATCAAGAGCCTTAAAAAAACCGGAGGAACCGGGCAGTAAGTCAATGAAAAAAATAGCGCTTATAAATATGCTGAGCATTGTTTTGCTATGCCTTGTCTCGGTTTCTTTTGCCCATGACCTTGTGTGGCCGGGTGAGAAACTGAAAGCGATGTTTCCAACTGCGGAGTCTTTTGAACAAAAAAACCTTTATGTATCCGATGAGCAGCGCGCAACAGTAGAAAAGGCGCTCGGATACAGGCTTCCTGAAGAGGATTTGAAACCTTCCATATATCTCGCAATCGTAAGAAACACTCCGGATTCTAAACCCCGCAAGGCAGCGGCAATAATGTTCATTGATGCGCATGGCGAGGGGGGAAAGATAGAGATGGGAGTTGTTGTAAATGGCAAGGGAGAACTAATGAGAATCCACATATTCGAAAACAATGAGCCGGAAAAAGTAAAACAACAGCCTTTTCTCGGACAATTCGAAAATAAAAAAGGCTCCAGCCCATTTACGGTGGGCAAAGATATCGCAGCGCCTAAGGGAAATGAGAAATCTGCTCAGGCTATAGCATCCGGAGCACGGAGAGGTCTGCTGTTAATTAACGAGATGTTCAAGAAAAAATGAAACGCATGCCGGCAATACTTATCGTTTTATGCATTTTATTTTTTTCGGGTCTTAATGCATTTGGAGCAGGAGACCACGCATCCACAACAGCTTTCAACGAATTCCGCATAGACCGGGCAGCGGTAAAATTACGGATTGAACCCGAGACCTATACAAAAGGCAAAACCCCTCAGATATTAATAACCCTAACGGACTATATATCAGGGAGCTTGCTCCTTGACGCTGAAATATACATATATCTGGAAAAAACCGGACAAAGAAATGCACATGCCGCCTATAAAATGCCCGTTGCCAAAAATAATCAGCCGGAGAAAAGCGGTCTGGAGTTTGGAGAATCACCGGAAACGGCAACCACATCAGATATATCAATGTTTAAGAAGCTGCAGCCCCAGCAAATGGCTGGAGTTTATGCGGTTAGCTATCCTATACCGAGGCAGGGAGAATATAACTTCACCATTGCAATAAAATCACTTAATGGAAAGGCATTCGCCGAACCTCTCATTTACGGCGGGAAGATATCATATTTACCAAAGACAAAATATAAAATGCTCTTAATCATCGGAATTGTTCTGATAAGCGGAGTCATAGCAGTATGGATAATGTCTGTACGAAAAAAACTAAAATTAAACACAGGCCAGAAAATCAATATCCTTGACATACCGTGGATCAAAAGGTTTTTCAGATCAGCATGGTTTCAGCCTGCATTTCAGGTTCCTGTTCTCCTGATTTTTCTGATCATAATAGCAGCAGGGCTCTTTGACATACAAAAGGGAGACATGAATATAGCCACCCTCCTTATGTGGACAATATGGTGGGCAGCTATAATATTTACCTTTGTATTCGTCGGAAGGGTATGGTGCATGATGTGTCCTTTCGGCGCAGCGCAGGACTGGATAGGCAGGCTATTCAGCCTGAATAAGGATTTCCCGAAACCTGTGAGAAATATATGGCTGTCAAGTTTTATATTTTTCGGACTTACATGGTGGGACAGTTTCAGCGGGATTGTGAATAAACCTGCTTTAACTTCATATCTCTTAATAGGTTTTTTCGTTGTTGCCGTCGGCATGTCGGTTACCTTTAAAGGCAGGTCATTTTGCAGGTATGCCTGTCCCATCGGAGGTTTGATAGGTCTTTATTCCATGTTCAGCCCTGTGGAACTCAGGAACAAAGGCCTTGAGGTTTGCAGGAATCACAAAATAAAGGAATGTATAAAAGGCACAGAAAAAAGTCATCCATGCCCCATGTTCGTGACTCCGATGACCCTTGACAGAAACAATTACTGCAATTTTTGCAGTGAATGTATAAAGTCGTGTTCTCAGGACAATATTGTCACCAGGTTTAGAAATTTTGCAAAAGACCTCTGGGTTTCTGCAAAGGGATATATGGATGAGGCATATCTTGCAATAGTTATATTAGGCGTTTCAATAATCGTTACGGGAGAGATGGTTGAGCCGTGGCACAGGTGGATGGACGCTGTCGGCAAGATTATCCCATTTGATATACTCGGAATAATGTCTCATGCAGCAAGAGAAAAGGCAACATTTTTAATAGTAATGACAACAGGCTCTCTCATTATTCCTTCATTACTGCTCTTTGGGGCTGCTTTAGTGGTAAAGAAAACCGCAGGGATGGAATCTCCCCCTCTGAATCTTAAACAGATATTTGTCCAGTTTGCATACATGTTTATTCCTGTCGGACTTTCGATGCACCTTGCACACAATGTCTCACATCTTCTCAGGGAAGGTCCCGGCATAATACCGGCGATTCAGAGAGCGGCGATGCTGTATTTAGGCATGAATCTCGGCGAGCCTGATTGGGACATAACGCCAGTTATTGGCGCTGAATCCATATTCTGGCTACAGATGGCCATTTTTATGATACTCAATGTTTTCTCCCTCTATGCGGGGTATAGAATAGCGGTAAAATATTACGGGGATAAGGCAATGAGGGCATTTATTCCGATGGCAGCCCTTGTCGTTTTCTTCATGGCGCTAAACACATACATCCTCGGCCAACCCATGTCGCCGAGGCACAGTCACTGAGGTTGATATGAAAACAAAACTCTTACCATTACTGCTTTTCTTTCTGCTGTTGGCGGCTGCGGCGTCCCATGCCCAACTCGACCTCGAAAAGGAAGTGCTTATAATACCCGATACTCATAATGAGAAGCCGTATATATGGAAGGTTTTAAGGAACCCCAAGGATTATGAACTTAACCTTCAATACGATATCACAGCCGGGAAAGAAACTACTTTCAGCATGGACCTCCGCTCAAAGGAGATATCAAAGATTGATGACCTCCGCGTATTCATTGTTGATACAGACCTGCATATTTACAGGCATATTCGTCCGGTGAAATCCGCCGATGGAAAATATCTATTCAGTTTCAAAGCCCCTCAGACGGGAAAGTACAGGATTGAAACAGTATTCAAAACAAAAGGTGAATGGATAAATATCAGTAAGGATGTAAAAATCAAAGGCGATAAAAAGACTTCCGAGCCGGAAACAAAACCCGGAGATGAGGATTACAGTGTAAAGGCGAAACTCATCCCCAAAAGAATATATTCTGAACATGTGGTTACAATTTTTTATGAAATAATGTATAAAGGCGCACCACTGAAAGTACTCGAAAAGATGGAAGGTTTTGACATGCAGGTGGCTTCGTGGGATGAGGACCTGAAGGAATTCATTTATGCAACCCCTAAACAGAATCTTGGCGGCCCCGAAGTAGCCGTGAGCATAGTCTTTATGAGAGCAGGCAAACGCGCTGTTTTCGCAGAGTTCAAGCATAAGGGCATTATCAGAAGGGTTGACCTTGTTATAGACGTGCGTGAGGAGCCGAAGTAAGACGGCGGTTCCATCCAAGACATCAAACCGTCCTATTAGGGGAAGATATAATGCCGAGAATACTTCATATTTCATTCATAATTTTCTGTTAAGCTTTTTTCAACAAATATGGAGGAGGTGAGTTAATGAAAAAATTTCTGACATTGGCAGTGCTGGTTTCTGTGGCAGTTCTCTTTGCAGCGGCAAGCGATACATTCGCTCAAAAGCCTGTGAAAGACGAATCTCTGAGAATGGGAGAAAAAAGGCCCACGCTTGATCCGAACATCTTTTCCGATAACGCTAAAATAAAAAAAGCGTATCAGATTGCGAAAGAGATTCCATGGGTTCTTGACAGCATCTACTGCTATTGCTATTGCAAGGAATCTCCGGCATTCAAACACAAAAGCCTTTTAAGCTGTTATGTTGACAACCATGCTGCAATGTGAGACATTTGTCTTCAGGAAGCCCTGCGGGCTTCCGAGCTTTACAAAAAAGGTTATTCTGTGAAAAAGATAAAGGAGATAGTTGAAAAAGAGTATAAAAGATAAAGTGTCAGTTATTAGTATCAGTGCTGTTTCAAAAAATGCTGACACTGTTCACTGACACAGACACTATGAATGGGAGGGAAAAATGAAAAGATTAGCTGTATTGACAATAATCCTGCTCTTAATAGCAGGGGGTGCCTATGCAAAAGATTACGAGGTGAAAAAAAAGGCAGGGGATTACGATGTCACAGTGAAAATTGATAAGAACCCGCCTGTTGTCGGCAACAACAATATAGGAATAGAGATCAAGGATGTATCCGTCAAATACGTGACTGATGCAAAGGTAATGGTTGAATATTCCATGCCCGCAATGCCGGGAATGCCTGCAATGAACTATAAGACAGACACAGAACTCAAAGGTTATGAATACAGGGGGAAGATGAGCCTCTCAATGTCAGGGTCGTGGAATATTGCCGTTAAAATAACCCGCGGCGGAAAGACAGCAACGGTAAAATTCAATGTGGACGCGCACTAAGAAATCGGAGGACAACGGAGCAGTAGAGCAACAGCGCAGCAGAAAAAAATATTCTCATGCTGTTGTGCTACTGCTCTTCTGCGCTGTTGCTCTAATATTTGTTTCTCTTGCGCTCGCCGAAGAACTCAAACTTCAGCCTTTGATAGACGAGGTGCTTAAGAACAATCATGAACTCATCGCATCGGGACTAAAGGTATCCACTTCAAAATACAAGATACCTCAAGCTGGAAGCCTTCCCGACCCGATGTTTATGCTGGGTTATCAGAATGAAGGATATGACAGGTTTAATTACGGAAAATCCCCTGACGCCCAATGGATGTATTCCGCGTCGCAGACATTCCTATTCCCGGGAAAACTCTCATTAAAAGAGGAAATGGCAACAAGAGATTCCGAAAGCCTGAAGGCATTGTATGAATCCTCAAAGCTCACAACGATAGCAAGGATAAAAGAACTTTACTACGACCTGTTCTTCGCCTATAAAAATATCAGCCTCATACGCGATAAGGCCGCGCTCTTTGCGAGGATAGAAGACGCTGCCATTGCCAGATATTCATCAGGCATGGCGCCGCAGCAGGAAGTGTTAATGGCTCAGACAGAAAAATACATGCTCCTTGAAAAAGAGGAAATGCTGAAGCAAAAAATACAATCCATAGAGGCAATGCTGAACACGGCTGTTGGAAGAGACGTCAATTCTCCTCTTGGCAGTCCGGGTGAGCCTGTTCATACTTCATACATCTATAATATTGCTGAACTTATTAAGATGTCGCACTCAAATTCCCCATTGATAAAATCCAGAGAAAAGATGATAGCCGCAGCAAAGGTAAAGGTTAACATGGCTGAGAAAGAGTATTATCCCGACTTTACCATTGCCGGCTCGGTCTTTGAGCGCAGGGGAGAGTTTAAAGATATGTGGAGCCTTACAACCACAATCAACATACCTATTTTTTATAAAACAAAACAGAAAATGGCTGTGCTTGAGGCAGAATCCGCCCTTTCAGAAGCAAAGCACGAACTTGAGGCAGTTAAGTTAATGCTGTCTTCCAATATAAGAGAAAACTACTCTATGATTAAGACGGCGGAAAAATTAACAGACCTGTATAGAAACGGCCTTATACCCAAGGCGTATCAGGATTTTGAACTCGCGATTTCCGGATATGTAACCGGAAAAGTAGAGGCGATAACCGTTATATCAAGATTGAAATCACTCATTGACTATGAGCTTTTATACTGGGGGCAGTTCATTGAAAGGGAAAAGGCAGTTGCAAGGCTTGAAGCCTTAACGGCAAGAAGCAATCAGCACTCAGCAGTCAAAAAAGACAATACTGAAAATGTCATTGCGAGGAGTCCCGAAAGTTTTTGGGGCGACGAAGCAATCTCAAAAGGCAAGATTGCCACGCCTTCGGCTCGCAATGACAAATAGCAAAAATTTAATATAAAACTTAAGGGGCGTTTCAAATGAAGAAAAAAATAATATTTGCCATTGTATCAATTTTGATATTGGGAGTCCTATTCTATCTCCTAAAACCGGAGTTCCTGAAAAGCCCTGCAAAAAGCAAACCTCAGGCATCTGTACAAACAGCGGCTCCTGCGCATCAGGGACACACTGTAGAGAATAAAAAAGAACAGCCGGCTCAGGTTGAAACGCAGCAGAAAGAGCAGACAGAGGAAGTTCCGACAGTTGAGATCCCTCTTGAAAAACAGCAGTTGATAGGCGTAAAAACAGTTGCCGCATCTGTGAAACCGATGCAGAAGATTATCAGGACAGTAGGACGTATCGAATACGATGAAAGAAGGCTTGCGACTGTCAACACTAAGTTTGAAGGCTGGATTGAAAAACTCCATGTTGACTACACAGGCAGGTACGTCAAAAAAGACGAGCCGCTTGCGGAGATCTACAGCCCGGAGCTTGTCGCAACGCAGCAGGAATTTTTAAACGTGCTTAAGTGGGCAAAACCCGGCGCTGACAAAGAGAGCGCCGTAGGCAAAATGCTTTCAAAGGATGCCGAAACAATAATTGAAGCGGCAAAACAGAGGCTGAGGTTATGGGATATAAATGACGCACAGATTAAAAAAATTGAAGAAGCAGGAAAAACTATAAAAACATTAACCATATACAGTCCTGCAAGCGGCTATGTCGTACAGAAAACAGCATTGCAGGGAATGCGCGTTATGTCCGGCGAAAAGCTATTTGACATTGCAGATATTTCAACGGTCTGGATAGTGTCAGACATATACGAATATGAAGTGCATTTAATGAAAACAGGGCAGACCGCAAAGATAAGTCTGAGCTATTTCCCGGGCAGGGAATTTTCATCAACGATTGACTACATCTACCCTTCTCTTGCAGGCGAAACAAGAACAGCAAAGGTAAGGTTCACAATAGCAAACCCGGGCGGACAGCTCAAACCGCAGATGTTCACCAACGTAGAAGTAAAAATCAATTTAGGCAGTAAACTCGTTATCCCTGAAAGCGCTGTGATTGATACCGGAATAAGGCAGATAGTTTATGTTGATAAAGGAGAAGGGTATTTTGAGCCGAGAGAGGTAATGTTAGGGCTTAAGGCTGAGGGCATGGCAGAAGTCCTTAAAGGAATAAAGTCAGGGGAAAAAGTGGCGTCATCAGGCAACTTCCTGATTGACTCAGAGGCGCAGTTAAAAGGGATAAAACCTCTTGGAGGGCATAGACATTAAACTCTTTCAAACTGTCACCATGAACTCGTTTCAGGGTATTAAAATTGTGTACTTAGGGGATGCTGAAACAAGTTCAGCATGACATTTATGGATAATCAATGATAGAAAAAATAATAGAACTAAGCGCAAGAAACAAATTTTTAATTTTTTTGCTGGTATTCTTCCTATCGGCATGGGGGTACTGGGCGCTTAAGAATACCCCGCTGGATGCGATACCCGACCTCAGCGACACTCAGGTAATAATCTATACGGAATGGCCAGGGAGAAGCCCTGACCTTATTGAAGACCAGATAACTTATCCGATAACATCAACGCTTCTTGCAGCGCCAAAGGTTCAGGTTGTAAGAGGTTTCTCTTATCTCGGAAGCTCGTTTATTTATGTAATCTTTGAAGAAGGTACCGATATCTACTGGGCGCGAAGCAGGGTGCTTGAATACCTTCAGTCAGTAAAAAATAAAATTCCTTCTGAAGTCAATCCTGTTTTGGGTCCTGACGCAACAAGCGTGGGATGGGGATTCTCTTATGCTGTTGTTGATGACACAGGCAGGCACGACCTTTCCGAACTACGTTCTGTGCAGGATTACAACATAAAACTTGCCCTTGAGGGCGTGCAGGGAGTATCTCAGGTTGCAAGCATCGGCGGATTCGTAAAACAGTATCAGATAACAATAGACCCCAACAAGCTTCTTGCATATAACCTTCCGATAACCACAGTGATGGACGCAATAAGGAAAAGCAACAAGGATGTGGAAGGAAGGGTCATTGAATTTTCCGGCATTGAATACATGATACGGGGAAGAGGTTATCTCAAAACCCTTGACGACCTGAAAAACGTTCCTGTAGGCACAAGCGGCAGCGGAACGCCTGTATTCCTTAGAGACATAGCAAACGTGCAGCTCGGCCCTGAGATAAGAAGAGGGCTTGCAGAGCTTGACGGAAAAGGTGAGGTCGCCGGAGGCATTGTAGTCGTAAGATTCGGCGAGAATGTCCTCAATGTCATAGACAGGGTAAAAGAAAAGATAAAAAACGACATCGAGCCGAGCCTTCCAAAGGGAATGAAGATTATCACAACTTATGACAGGAGCGATCTGATACACAGGTCTATTGATACATTAAAGGAAGAGATTATCAAGCTCTCTATAGCAGTCAGCGTCGTATGCATAGTATTCCTCTTCCACCTCCCAAGCGCGCTTGTTGTCATACTCACTCTGCCTATCGCGATAATCATTTCGTTCATTTGCATGTATTATCTGGGCGTCACTTCAAATATCATGAGCTTAAGCGGCATTGCAATTGCAATCGGCGCAATGGTGGACGCTTCAATAATAATGGTTGAAAATGCGCATAAAAAGCTGGAAGACTGGGAACTGCACGGCAGGCACGGCAGCAGGGTGGAAGTGATTATTGACGCAGCGAAGGAGGTAGGCCCTTCCCTCTTCTTTGCACTGCTTGTCATCACTGTAGGATTCTTGCCTGTATTCACTTTGCAGGCACAGGCAGGAAGATTATTTAAACCACTGGCATATACAAAAACCTTTGCAATGCTCTTCTCGTCTTTCCTTGCGATTACGTTGACGCCTGTGCTGATGACGCTCTTCATACGCGGGAAAATAAAACCTGAAGAGAAAAATCCGGTAAGCATTATCCTCCATAAAATTTATGAGCCTGTCGCATATCTTGCGCTCAGATTCAAAAAAAGCGTTATTGTCATTGCAATAATCATCATGGCGCTTACCGCCTATCCATTCATGAAACTCGGTTCGGAATTCATGCCTCCGCTTTATGAGGGGACATTGTTTTATATGCCTGTCACAGTGCCTGCGGCTTCAATAACCGAAGTGTCAAAACTCCTTCAATTGCAGGATAAGATTCTGAAAAAAATCCCCGAAGTTGCGCAGGTATTCGGAAAAGCAGGCCGCGCTGAGACAGCAACAGACCCTGCTCCGCTTGAGATGTTCGAGACCGTTGTTAATCTTAGACCCGAAAAAGAATGGCGAAAGGGGATGACAGTTGAAGGGCTGAAAAACGAGATGAATGATGCACTGAGCATACCGGGAGTTGCAAATTCCTTCACAATGCCGATAAAAGCCCGCATTGACATGCTCTCTACAGGCATAAGAACTCCTGTAGGAATTAAGGTTTTGGGACCAAAACTTGAGGAAATAGAGAAACTGGGATTGGAGTTAGAAAACATCATTAAAGACATTCCGGGCACAAGAAGCGCCTATGCGGAAAGGGTGACAACAGGATATTTTCTGGACTTCAATATCAAGCGCGAAGAAGCCGCAAGATACGGGATTAATGTTGATGATATACAGGAAGTAGTGCAGACTGCTATCGGAGGCATGAACCTGACAATCACTGTTGAGGGCAGAGAGAGATACCCTGTGAATGTCCGCTACTCAAGGGAATTGAGAAATGACATTGAAAAACTCAAAAGGGTTCTTGTGCCTGTTATGAATCAGCCTTCAGCATCCGGTGGGCAACAGTCAGGTATGGGAGCAGCTCAGCCCGTATCCATGAAAACCCTTCAGGTTCCGCTGGGAGAGCTTGTTGACATAAAAATAGTAAAAGGGCCCACTCAGATAAAAAGCGAGGAGGGGCTTTTGACGGCATATGTGTATATAGATTTTACGGGAAGAGATGTCGGAGGTTATGTCAATGAGGCAAAGAAGAAAGTCGCCTCTATGAAAATCCCTGAAGGTTACCGCCTTGAATGGAGCGGCGAATATGAGCACCTTGTAAAAACACATGATAGGCTCAAGATTGTCATTCCTCTCACAGCGCTGATAATCTTTGTGCTTATATACCTGAATACAAAGTCAGTGACCAAGACATTCATAGTCCTTCTTGCAGTTCCCTTCTCATTGGTAGGCTCATTCTGGCTTCTTTATTTTTTAAATTACAACATGAGCATTGCGGTATGGGTCGGCATAATCGCTCTCGCGGGGCTTGATGCCGAGACAGGCGTTGTGATGCTCCTGTATCTTGAGCTTGCATATGAAAGATGGAAAAAAGAAGGGAAGCTGAATTCCATTGTTGATTTAAAAGAAGCAGTAATGTACGGCGCGGTAAAAAGAATCCGTCCGAAGATAATGACTGTAAGCGTGATACTTGCAGGCATTATCCCGATAATGTTCAGCCACGGAACAGGCGCAGACGTCATGAAACGCATTGCGGCTCCTATGGTGGGCGGAGTTATTACTTCAACAATTCTGGAACTGGTTATCTATCCTGCCATCTATATGCTGTGGAAGGGAAGAGAATTTAAAAAAGGAACAATTCAAAATTAAAAATTCAAGATTTAAAAAAATAATTTGACCTGTCTTTAACTAACCTCTATAATGTCTGAAATATCCGGTTCTGTTAAATATGGCAGACATCAACTCTTTCAGAGAAAATCTCCAGTCCTTGGTCTCAAAGTTCGAGAAGGACAAAGTCCACTATGTCTCAAAAGGCTACCCCAAAGCTCAGGTAAGGCTGGATTTCCTTAATCCATTTTTCAAAGCCCTCGGCTGGGACATGGAAAACAAGGCACAGAAGCCTCCGCATGAAAGAGATGTTATAGTTGAGCTTTCGCCCTCTTATGGACGACCTATAATCTAAATTTTTTGAGTAGCCAATTAAGCAATACTTTTTGGTCATTAATTGTTGCGCGGCGTGCTTGAGAAAGCAAATAAATTTGATCTGGCTTTGGAAGAGCAGTATTTTGTAAGCCCTCATTACAGTTTGTACAAATAGCGCGCAGATTTTGTGGAGTATCATCACCGCCCTTGGATTTATCCTTGATATGTCCGATTGTCAAACGGACGGTGCGAGTACCACCGAGTGGGTCTGGATCACTAGCCGCGACACCGCACATCTGGCAAGTATAACCATTACGTTCTAAAACCCACGCGCGCGTCTCTTTTGATATTCCACGCTTAAAAGCTGGGATTCGAACTGTTGTTTCGAGAAGATACTGGCCTGGCTTTAAATCCGCTCGATCTTTGTGGGAAAGGATTTGGTAACCTTCCTCATTCCGAAGCTCGCGGACCCGTCTTGCCCACTCAACTGCTCCGCCGCTCGCCTTTTGAATCTGCTTCGATTCTAAAACTTTGCCAATATTTGCAAGAAGATAATTAAGGATTAATTCTTTAGAGCCAGAGGATTTTGGGGTTGTCATGCCTTATCCGTTCCTTTGAAAATTTGGTATATTTAGGATTTATTTCAATGAGAATTGCACGACGATTCAATTCTTGGGCTACTACGCCTGTGGTGCCGGATCCGCCAAATGGATCTAATATTGTATCGCTGGTTTGACTACCGAGAAGAATGCACCGCCGCGCTAATTCACGCGGAAAAGTTGCTGGATGTCCATTACCACTAGTATCGGGACCTAACACCCAGAAATTTCTCAAATTAGCGCCAGATGTTTCCCGCACGGCGTCTGAATTGTAATAGTAAGTTGGTGATTTAGACATCAGAAAAATTTCCTCAGTTGCATTTGTCGGTCTGTTTTTTACACTCTCTGGCATGGCGGTTTTTTTTACCCATGTTATTCTTGATCTGAATATCCAACCATCTGATTGTAATGCAAATGCAACTCGCCATGGTAAGCCCATCAAATCCCTGTCTTTCAATCCCCAACAATTCGGGACTTTGCAATTGCGTTTCTGAATAAGTTTTTTTGTATTACCAACTATTGCATTAGGTCCACAATTACCGGTTCCACCATTGCGAGCATATCCATCGCCTACGTTTAACCAAAGGGTGCCGTCCTTTCGTAATATGCGCTTGACTTTAGAGAATATTTCTACAAGATTTTCAACATATTTAACTGGTGATGGTTCTGCGCCGATCTGAGACGGATGGTCATAATCGCGCAGTCCCCAATAAGGCGGCGAAGTAACGCAGCACTGGACAGATTCAGGGGGTAGAGCAGGGAGAAGTTCTCGACAATCGCCAGTAAGTATTTGTAAATCTGAGGTTAAAACATCCGACTTCATTCTTCCCCGATTAATATATATTTTTCTATTTCGCCGCTTTTTTTATACTGCTCTATAGTATGGTAAAGTATATGATGTAGACTCTAATTTAGTCAAGCAAACGCATTAAATCATCTAAAATGTAACCGGGAAGGTACTGGTTAAATCATCTAAAA
>JASEHP010000031.1 GCA_030018605.1 Thermodesulfovibrionales bacterium | reverse complement strand
GTAAATTAATCCTCTCCATACTCCAAAACAGACACCGAAAAAAGTAATTATGCCTCATTCTCCCAATGCTTCGGGATTCCGACTATGGCGACCTTAATCATCCCTTGTCTGCCTTTCCCCTCATCATTTCTATAAATTTTTCAAGGAACACCGGGTCCCACTGGCCGGAGTTTTTTTCTTTTTCCATTTTCTTAATTGCCTTCTCTATAGAAATCGGGCTTCTGTAAGGCCTTTCGGATACCATTGTGTCAAAAGCATCCACAATTGAAAGAATCCTTGCCATAACCGGTATCTGTTCGCCCTTAAGCCCGTCAGGGAATCCATCGCCATCCCATCTCTCATGATGATGTCTTATAATCGGCAGTATTACGCTGAGCGAATGAAGCGGCCTGCATATCTTTTCTCCTATAACAGTGTGCTGCTCGATGAATATTGCCTCTTCCTTTGTGAGAATACCGCTTTTATGGAGTATATGGTCTCCTATCCCTATCTTGCCTATATCATGAAGAATGCCTGCCTTCATTATAAGATTCTGTTCTCTTCCCGGAAAACCTATGATGGAGGCAAATTCTGCTGAAAGATTTGCTACCCTCTCTGAATGACCTTTCGTATAAGGGTCTTTTGACTCCAGTGCAACTGCCAGCGTAAGAATTACGCTCTCTGAATGGTCAAGCTCTTTCTGAAGTCTTCTTAATTATAATAGTGAACGGACTTTTGTCGTAAGTTCAATAGATTTAAAAGGTTTAGTTATAAAGTCATCGGCGCCGGCCTCAATGCCGGCTATCTTGTCTTCCATCTCTGACAGAGAAGATACAAGGATTACAGGAAAGAATCTTGCCCCGCTCTTCTCTTTCAGCCTTTTGCAGAGATCATAACCGCTCATGCCCGTCATCATCACATCAAGGATAGCCAGATCAGGAGAGGATTTTTCAAGAAGACAGATCGCTTCATCGGCATTATGAGCAGTCAGGACATGGCATCCTTCTTTCTCAAAAATAGCCTCCATTAGTTCTAAGTGAACTTCGAGGTCATCCACAATGAGGATAGAAGCTCTTTCCTCTCCTATCAAACATTCAGGATAGGTTACCACAAATAATTAAAACACCCGACATAATCATTTGTCAACCCCGTTAGAAAGTCTTCTTTCTAACGGGGGCAAGAGTCTAAAACGGCAAACTACAGATATCTTGTGGGCACTCCTTTAGTTTCCACAAACTCGTATCGAAATTTCTGTGGATTTCTTCCAAAGCAGGTGCCGAGGCTTTCAAACAGCGCTACTTCGCTGATATCCACTTCTCTTCTCTTTATAGCCTCTGATGTAGGCATATAAAATATCTTGCTGCCTTCCACGTCAACCACCGTATTGCCTGCCTTGCCTTCAAGCAAAAGCAGGACTGACGCTGCCCCTGTCATCTGCCCGAAATTAACGTCATAGGCAGACGACGGACCTGAACGCACAAGGTGGCCTGGTGTTACCTCTCTGACTTCGGGTATCTCATAAACACCTGGCGCATACATCCCTACTCTCTTCATGAATTCTTTAACATCAGGGTCTGCCTTCAGTCTTTTCTCAAGCTGTTGTTTCACGTATTTCCCTGCGCCGGCAAGTTTCTTATGGCCAAAAGCATCAACTCCGGCGGATTCGTCATAGAGAAGCTCTCCGCCTGCTGTCTTGATACCCTCTGCCGTAACAATAATATATGTGCCTGCCTTAACATCGCTCCTCTCCACACGCGCAAAGTATGTGGTCTTCATATGCTCATAGACAACATCAAAATTAACAGGTATCTCGGGAAGAAGTATGCAGTCAGCCTCTGCTCCCACGCCCCCGCGCAGAGCGGTGTGCCCCACGTATCTGCCGAAAACTTCCATCACAATAATCCTATTGTGGCTCATCCCTGTTGTCTTTATGTCTCTTGTGAAAAGAGCAATCCTGTTTACCGCAGAATCTCCTCCGACACTATAGGGCTGAAGGTCAAGGTCCATGGTCTTAGGTACATGAGCACACGGAATGCCATGAGAATAAAGGTCTATGACAACGCTTCCGGTATCGTCACCGCCGCTTATAATCAGGGCGTCTATCTTGAATTTTTTAAGCCCAGCCTTAATCCTGTCATAAGTATTCGGGTCTTTTATCTTGCTTATCTTTACCCTTGAATGCCCTGCCTCGGAACCTGCAAGGGATGCCTCAATGCGGCTTACCCTCTCCGCATTCAGAACTACAACATTTTCAAGCTCAACAAGGTTGTAAAGACCTGCATAACCGTTCGGGATTACTACTGTTTCAATCCCGTGCGCATATGCCTCCCGCGCAGCGCTCTTGATAACTGCATTTAAGCCTCCACAGTCTCCGCCGCTTGTGATAATTCCGATTCTCTTTATATCAGCCATAAAAACCCTCCAAATGTATTAATCACTCATATATTATAAAACCACTCCCAGCTAATTTTCCATCAAAGTCTTCATGCATTGCCACTCCGTTCCCTCTGCTTTGCCCTCTCAAGAGAGCAAAAAACCTTTCAATATAAAGCAGTTATATGATACAATATTTTATGTCTTGTGTAAAGATAGGATGCAGTGGTTTCCTGTACGACGACTGGCAGGGGACATTTTATCCTAATGAACTCTCTAAAAAACAGTGGCTTGAATACTATTGCAAAAAATTCGCAACTGTTGAGCTTGACGTCACTTTTCACAGTGTCCCCGACAAAGAGACATTTTCAAAGTGGTACAGCGAAACACCCAAAGACTTTATAATCTCACTTAAGGGAAGCAGGTCTATAACCCATGTCAAAAAATTAAAATCCCCTGCCGAGCCTCTGGATGTATTCTTTTCAAGAATAACCGCGCTTAGAGATAAACTCGGGGTTGTCCTATGGCAGTTTCCTCCTGACTTTAAGGCAGATATCGGTAAACTGAAAGATTTTCTTGAGGCGCTAAGCCAATATAAAGTAAGAAATACCTTTGAATTCAGGGATAAAAGCTGGATAAATAGACAAATCATAGCGCTCCTCGTAAAAAACAATACTGCTCTGTGCATCGCTGATTGGCCTGATTTTTTATGCAGCGCGCCGGCTACCGCTGATTTCGTATATATCAGGAGACACGGCGCTGACGGGGAATATGCCTTTGGCTATACGACTGAACAGCTTCGGACAGATGCGAAGGCAATAAATAAATTTCTGAAAGACGGCAAAGACGTTTTCCTGTATTTCAATAATGAAGCCTGTGGGTATGCTCCGAAAAATGCAAAGGAACTCAGAAATATTCTTAAAAAGTGAACGAAACCATGGTGAACGAATGGCCATGCAATTTGTCATTACGAGCGAAGCGAAGTAATCTCTGCCCTGAGATTGCTTCGGGCTGACGCCCTCGCAATGACGGCTTTCATTTGTCGTTCACTATAACACTGAAAACTGACACTGACACATTTTTGGAACAATGCTTAAAGAACTCAGGATAAAAAATCTCGCTATAATTGATGACCTTAAAATAAGATTTGAAGCCGGCTTGAATGTCTTAACAGGAGAAACAGGCGCAGGAAAATCGATAATTGTCGACGCTCTCGGTCTTGCGCTTGGAGAAAGGGCTCAGACCGGGATGATTAAAAGCGGGAAGGATGAGGCGTCTGTTGAGGCATTCTTTGAGGTATCAGCCCATCCGATGCTTAGGGAAATGGGGATAACCTCTGAAAACGGGCTAATAATAAGGCGAAATATCTCATCTGCAGGAAAGAGCAGGGCATATATAAACGATTCGCTTGTTAGCATCCAGAGTCTGTCCGCAATAGGCAAAACCCTTGTTGATATGCACGGCCAGCACGAACACCAGAGCCTGCTTTCAACAGATAACCAGAGAACCCTTCTGGATTTTTACGGCAAACTCCATGACATAAGGGCGGAGGTAGAGTCGGTGTTTCATGAAGTTCAGTCGCTTAAAAGAGAACTCGGCAAACTTAAGGAAAATGTGAAGGAAAGAATGCAGCGGATTGACCTTCTGAGCTTCCAGATAAACGAAATAGACTCGGTTTCACTTAAAAAAGGAGAAAAAGAAGCGCTGGAAGAAGAGAGGACTATACTTTCAAACCTGAATAAGCTGAACGAACTTGTAGAAACAGCATATACAATGCTCTACGCATCGGAAGGAGCATGCACAGAAAAACTGGACTCTGTAATCTCAAAACTTCGTGAGATGGCTTCAATAGACCCGGGCATTAATGAAACTCTGAGCCTCCTTGAGTCGGCAAAACCTCTGCTCGAAGACGGGGCTTTATCATTGAGGGGGTTCAAGGAAAAATACGACCTTGACCCAAAGAGGCTTGAAAGCATAGAGGAGAGACTTGAAACTATAAAAAAACTTGAGAAAAAATACGGGGAGGGCGCTGACTCAATCATCAGCTACAGGGATGAGGCTGAAAAAGAACTCTCAACCCTAAAACATTCTGATGAGAAAATTGATATGCTTGAAAATCAACTTAGAGAAAAAGAAGAAAAACTCATGAATGCAGCAGCCCGCCTGTCAGAAAAAAGAAAACTAACGGCAAAAGACATAAGCAAAGCCGTAGAAAAGATATTGAAAGAGCTTGCATTTGAAAAGGCCGGATTCAGAGTTGATGTTATGCCATCTCCGCTGTCTTCAGCAGGCATTGATATAATTGAATTCCTTTTTTCGGCAAATCCCGGAGAGCCCCTTAAACCTCTCGCAAAGGTTGCTTCAGGCGGAGAACTCTCAAGGATAATGCTTGCGCTAAAGAATATACTTGCTGACGTTGACAGCATCCCTGTGCTTATATTTGACGAGGTTGACGCCGGCATAGGAGGAAGAACAGCTGAAAGTGTCGGCATGAAATTAAAAAGGCTTTCAAAGGCTCATCAGGTTATATGCATCACTCACCTTCCTCAGATAGCATCGGCAGCGGATTTCCACATAATGACAGAAAAATCCCAGAAAAAAGACAGCACTACCGTAAAAATAAAGGAACTCACTCCAGATGAACGCACGGCAGAGATAGCGCGCATGCTCAGCGGCAAGATAACTGATGTATCTTTAAAACATGCCGGAGAACTGCTTGAAAGGAGCGCATGAAAGGGAAAATCGTAATAGACAAGCAATTGTGCAAAGGCTGCAAATACTGCGTAATGTCCTGTCCCAAAGGAGTTATAGTAATCGAAGAGCAATTCAATAAAATGGGATATTTCACTGCTCATCCCGAACACATGGAAAAATGCACCGGATGTGCGTTATGCGCCCAGATGTGTCCTGAACTCGCAATAGAGATATGGGCAGAAAATAATAAAAGAAAAAAAGCTTGATTTATTTTGCCGATTAATATAATTATAATCATCTTGCAGCTTTAAGCTAAACAGCAGGAGGTATTATGACAAGATCAGTTCTTGTGGACAAAGTATCTGAAAAAGTTGAAGGACTTACAAGGAAACAGACAGAGATAGTAATGGAAACGGTTTTTGACAGTATAAAAGAAGCGCTTCAGCGTGGAGAAAAGATAGAGATAAGGGGCTTCGGGAATTTCAGGCTAAAGACAAGGAATCCGAGAAAGGCAAGAAACCCAAAGACAGGCGAAAGCGTTGACGTGCCTTCTAAAAAGGTGCTCCACTTCAAGGTTGGAAAAGAACTCAGGGAACTCCTGAATTCAAACCAAGTTGATTTTATTCTGCCTTCTGTGGTATAAATAACAACTCCTTGCTCTTCCTTAGAGGACAGGGCTATAAATCCATAAGGAGGTGTTCTTATGAACATCTATGAAAACATTGCAATCCTAAATGCGTCTCTCGGCGACGAAGAAATTGAGACAGCCTCAGGCAAGATAAAAGACCTCATAACAAATTCCGGCGGAGAAATTTTGAAGATTGATATGTGGGGCAGAAGGAAACTTGCCTATGAAATCAAGAAACAGAAAAAAGGCTTTTACCTTTTCCTTGTCTTTAAGTCTCCTTCAGCCGCAATAAAAAAACTTGAAGACTATTATAAAGTCTTTGACCCTGTAGTGAAATACATGGTCATTAAACTGGAAAAGAAGCAGGCAGAGGCAGCATTGTCGCAGACTCGACTCTCCGAGAAGTCGTCCTCCGCTGCGGAAGCTGCTGCCGCGCCTACTGAAAAAACAGAACAAAAAAAAGAGGCATAGGACATGTTCAACAAAATAATATTAATAGGGAATCTGACAAAAGACCCTGAACTCAGATATACGCCGCAGGGTACGGCAGTGGCTTCATTCAGAATCGCTGTCAACTCAAAAATAAAACAGCAGGGCGAACTCAAAGACGAGACCCTCTTCATAGGCGTAGTTGTATTCGGCAAGCAGGCTGAAAGCGCGGGACAGTACCTGAGCAAAGGCAGATCCGTGCTTGTTGAGGGCAGGCTGCAGGAGAGAAAGTGGGAATTCGAGGGCCAGCAGAGAAGCAGGATGGAGGTCGTTGCAAGTTCAGTCAGATTTTTGTCAAAGAAACCCGGCGCAGGAGAAACAGGAGATTCCGCCCTGCGAGCCTCGGACAGCGCCGAGGATATTGCTCTGCCTGAAGAAACAACGGACTTGGAGCCGTTTTAATTAGCGTTATGGCGCGGAGCGTTATAGCGTAAGGCGTTGGGCGTTATAGCGATAAGAAAAATAAATGCTATAAACGCAATGACGCTATAAACGCTATAACTCGGTAACGCAATAAACGATATTTTGAAAGGAGAAAATTTTGCAGCAGAGAAGAATGCAAAGAAAAAAATTCTGCAGATTCTGCTCGGAAAAAGCAGAGTTCATAGACTACAAAGATACCAGGATTCTGAGGTATTACCTCACAGACAAGGGCAAAATTCTTCCACGGCGGATGACAGGGGCATGTGCAAGACATCAGAGAAGCCTGACTGAGGCTATAAAAAGAGCCCGGAATATAGCGCTTCTTTCGTTCATGGAAAAATAGGGCATGAGAATCCCCAAAACATGGGTGTCTCTGATAACTAAAAAGATCGTAGACGGCATTATTTCAAAACAGCTTGTCACTCCGCGCATCCCGATAGAGCAGTTACTATCCAACACAGAGGAACTCATCATGGATGAGCTTCTGGCAGAAGACAGGATTAACGAAGAGGTAAGAGAAATGCTCAGGAAGCATAACTCAGAGATAGAGCGCGGCAAAGTTGACTACAGGAAACTCTTTGAGCTGACCAAACAAAAGATTGTGAAAGAGAGAAATCTCATCTTATGATGCTTTCTGAGGAAAAGATAACACACCTGACGCATGTGCTTCTTCAGGGGCTTATCAACAGAAATTTAATTGATCTTAACGATGAGGAAGGGAAAATAAGGCGTGAGATTAAACGCATCATCGTTAATGAATTAAAGATCGGCGAGGATATAGATTCAGCTGTGAGAAAAAAACTGCAATCCTTTTCAAGAAAATTATCCGAGGGGAGTCCTGAGTGGGAAGTGCTGTACAAAAAATTCTTCAGGGAAGAGGAGATAAAGAAGGGCAGGGCTTCTCGGTAGCGAGTCGCAACGACTGGATAAAAAAGACTATTCCCTTGCTTTGTCTTGCCTTAGCATGGGTTGGCCTCCTGAAAGATTTCCCTGCAACAATGCCTGTTCTGTGGTTCTCGTTCAGCGCTGCAACGGCCATTGCATATTCAATACTCCATTTCACATCTAAAAGAAAAAAAGCCACTGTAGAGTTTCTTTTTTCCATAGCGCTCATTTTTGCAGGCATAATCACCGCACTAAAATTAGTATGGCTTAAACCGGTTTATTTCCCGCTTGTTATCTCGGCCTCTGTTTTTTATAGCTGGCAGAGTGTCGTGCCTTTGTCTTTTCTTATTATGCTTCTCAGGCTTAAGGCTTTATTCAGGAACGAGACATTTCTTGAGGAAATTGCTTTTTCAGCTTCACTGCTGCTTACAGCGGTCATTTCCTCCATAATACTTGACAGATTCAGGAAGGGAAAAGGCAAAGATTATACCGTCTTAAAAACAATCAAACACGCTGCAACAGCTATGCCTGAGACAGATACGGAATCAATAGACGGCAATGAAGCCGTATCGCACTATTTTTCATCAATGCTCAAAACAGAGGAGGAAATTAAAGAACTTCTGCTGGCGATAAAACATGCGGTCTTTGCCAATTCCGTTAACTTTTTCATGTTGTGCCAGAATAGTTTTATGCTGAGATGCTCAACCGAAGAAAAGGGCGATATAATTGTTACAGGCAAAGGCATCGTCGCTGAATGTTTTAAAACCAAAAAGGCTTTTTACTCCGGCGAGATAAACGAAGACATCTCTGAAATCGGCTATATAAAAAATAATAAGGTTTCATCCATCCTTGCCGTGCCCGTAATGGACGGCCATGCATTAACCGGAGTTCTGACTGCCGACAGTTCCATTTACCACGCATTTAGCGAGCCTGTCAGGAATACAACGCAGATGTTTGCCGCTCATCTCGTCAGAATCATTGAGAGGGAAAGAATTTATCCAAAACTTAAGCGCGACTATGATGGCTTAAAGATACTGAATGAGGAAAGCTCCAAGCTCGTTTCATCGCTCAACTTAAACGTGATTGCAGAGAATCTGTGCGAAGGGGCAGAAAAGATTGCGTCTTCGTATGCGCTCTTCTTCATGGTATCAGGGAAACAATTTGAGCTAATACACCATACAAGGAGCATATCCGGGAACAAAACCGTCTTTGATCTGAAAGGCACATTCATTAATATTGCGGTTGAAAACAGACAGCCCATTTACATGGCTGACATGAAAGACTATCGCGCTTCAGTGCTTCCTTTCAGCGCAGGAAACATACGCTCCATTTTTGTCATCCCCTTGATATATGAGAGCAAACTGCCCGGGCTGTTTATAATGTCCTCTGAGAAAGCAGACTTTCTGGATACATTCCAGATAGAACTGCTGAAAGTAATGTGCAATCAGGCAGCAACATCCATCGCAAATGCCAAATTGCATACAGAGATAGAAAAACTTGCAACCACAGACGGACTTACCGGTCTTTTCAATCACAGGGTTTTTCAGGAAAAACTCTCCGAAGAACTCAAAAAATTAAGCAGATATTCGGAACCCAGTTCTCTGCTTCTGGCAGACATCGACTTCTTTAAAAAAATAAACGACACATACGGACATCCTGCAGGGGACTTTGTTCTCAAAGAGGTTTCAAAGATTATAAGAGAAGCAATAAGGGACATAGACATACCCGCCAGGTACGGAGGAGAAGAATTTGCCGCAATACTGCCCCGGACAGACAGCAAGGGCGCAATGAACATTGCAGAGAGATTAAGAAAGGCTGTAATGAGCGCATCTTTTGATATAGGCATTATAAGTCCCATAAGACCTATTCAGGTCACGCTGAGTATCGGCGTAGCCACGACCCCCTCGGATGCCAAAACCAAGGAAGAACTCATTGAGAAGGCTGACCATGCGCTTTACCATGCAAAACACAATGGAAGGAACCGGAGCGTTCTCTGGAGCGAAATCAAAAACTGAAATGGAATTTTTTATTTCTTGCGTGACAGAAGATGAGATTAAGAGGGAGCGGGCAAAAGCCCGCGAACTCAGAAAATCCCAGTGGTGGAAAAGAAAATGTTCTGAAGGCAGATGCTATTACTGCAACAAAAAATTCAGCCCCAAAGAACTCACAATGGATCACATCGTCCCCATTATCCGCGGAGGAAAATCAACAAAGGGGAATATGGTCCCCTCCTGCAAGGAGTGTAACAGCAAAAAAAAACACATGCTGCCTATGGAATGGGAAGAATATATTGAGAAGATAAAAAGCGAAAAAGCATAGCCGTCATTTCCCGAAAGGACACACAGGATAACTGCATGTCTTGCAATTCAGGCACAAGCCGCCGTGCCCAAGCTCTGCCAGCTCTTTTCTGCCTATTATTTCACCCGCAAGCGCCCGCGGAAGAATTAAATCAAATATTGTTATTTTATGATACATCCCGCAGGCAGGGATTCCCAGGATGGGAATCGGTTCGGAGTTTGGAATTCGGAGTTCAGAGTTCTGCATTCTGACTCCTGACTCCTGACTCCCCGCCTCGGCGGGTCGCCGAAGGAGACTGACCCCTGACTTGTTTTGAAGGTATGCCACTAAAAACATTGCTCCTGGAAGCGCTGCAGAGCCATAGACAATATCGGTAACGCCGAGTCTTCTTATTGCAAATCTCGTTACATCGTCAGGGTCAACAGACATGCCTCCTGTTGTAATGAGCAGTTCTGCGCCTGCGTCAACCAATTCCCTGAGCCTTGTTTCTATAAGCTCTTCGTCATCGGGAGCAAAATATATCCCTACAATCTCACAGCCGTATTCCTGCAGCTTCTTTGTGATTACAGGCGCAAAGGCGTCCTTTATCCTTCCGTAATAGACCTCATTGCCTGTGATGACAATGCCGACACAGAGTTTTCTGAGTTCTTTGACTTCAATGACGCCCGAGCAGGAAGTATCAGAGTGACATAGGGTCAGAGGGTCAGAGTCTTTGATACTTTGATGCTCTGACGCTTTGACACTATTAGCTATTGCCACTGCTTCCTCAACCACGCTCTTTTTCACTACAAGCGGTATTGCTCTCGTCCCGCCCACAAGCTGTCCCTTTTTGACCGGCGTATTGCTGTGGAGAGTGGCGCACATCACATCCCCGAGCATATTAAATTGTGTCAGGATGTCTTTGTTGATTTTTAGAAGGCCGTCTCTGTCTGCAATTATATTTATCTTTCCTTCTTTGGGATCTCCTTCCATCTTTACGCCTTCGCCCATGAGCGCATCCGCAAGAGCATAAGCTGCTTCATCCTCATGCATTTCGTCGTCAGCGATATTCAAAACAAAGAGGTTTTCTTTCCCGAGCCTCTGAAGATGGGTTATGTCTTCTTCTTTGATAAGATGCCCTTTTTTAAATGCCCTGCCTTTAAATTCATCTTTCTTTATCTCCGTAATATCATGAGCCAGCACCGTCCCGACTGCCTCTGTTACAGGGATTGTTTTAACACCTTCCGCCTTAGGCTGACTGTTTTTTGTATCAGAACCTTGAATATCGCACATAATGCCTCCCAATGATAGTGTCAGAGTATCAGAGTGTCAGAGTATCAGAGTGTCAGAGTATCAAAGTGTCAGAGTGTCAGAGCTTTGATACTTTGACCCTTTGACACTGTAATTTTGGCCTTTGACACTTTATTTACCGAATATCCCCTTGAATTTTTTATCCACAATTTCTTTTATCCCCTCTTCCATCTGTTCATATTTTTTCAAGAACTTTCTGGCGTCTTTTGTGAGAACTGCGCCGCCTCCGTTTTTGCCGCCAGCCTGCCTCTCTACCAGTTTAATGCCGAGCCTCTCCTCCATTGCCTTTATATAACTCCATGCCTTTCTGTAAGAGATGCTTATTTCTTTTGCCGCCTGATTTATAGAGCCGTATTCATCTATCGCATTAAGCAGGAATCTCCTGCCCCTTCCAAAAACAGGCTCTCCGTCAACCTCTATCCAAAGCTTTGATTTTATTTCCATACCGTTATGACTTTTATGCATAACGCATTATAATAAAAAAACCTACCTGCCTGTCAAGCCTTTTTTCAAAGACCCGGTAGGCGCCTTTGAACCCTCACTTATAATGGTAATATTCTGAGACCAGAAGACCCCCTTGAGGGGCGATAGTATGCCTTTTACAGTGCTCTCTACTAATCCCTTCGCAAAAACTTTTTTTATGTCCAGTTCGCCATTTTCAGTATAAATATGAAATTCCTCAGGTTCAATATGCATGGTTACATTCCTTGAATCATCACCGAACGTATGCGCAATTGCGCATAGGACGCTTGCAATATAATTCTGCGTAAAATCATTCAGCGGCACAATATTATTATTCACCACGAGGCTTGTCTTCAACTTTGTAATATCCCCCTTCTGCGCACGGCCTGCATAAGACCTTTCCATTCTTATGTATATCTCTCATATCCTGAACGTATTCCCCGCAGGTATCACACTTAACCCTTTTCAATGGCCTTCCGGGCATATCCTCAGGCTTTACCTTTACATTCACATTCATAACCTCAAAAAGCTCTTCGTCAGGCATTATCTTATATGCCTCAAGCTGTGCTGCATATTTGTTTTCAGCCTCAGGGAAATACTCTTTTGCCTTTCCCCTTGCCTCTTCTTTTGCCATGACCCTCACTGCCCTGCCTGTCTTTAGATTCACAAATGTCGCTGCCATCTTGCCGTAATCCATAAACTTCATTGTCCGGTGCCCAAGACTGCATCCTGTAACAGATTGAACTGCATCTGTTGCGCATCTGTCCATCTCAACAAAAACAATGATATTTTTTCTGTCTTTGCCTTTAGGATCTTCAATCCCGGCTCCTCTCATTCCAAGCATGGACATCTTCACTCCAAGCACCTGCCCCGGGCATAAATGGCCGTGAATTTTGACGGATTCATCAAGGAACTTTTCAAAAGAATTATTTATTGGCATATATAAATTTACAACCTCTGACCACCTTTAATCAAGTTAGATTGAAAGCGACTTCTCCCTTATTGTTTCCCGTATGCTGTCAAGATGAGAGTTTCTGATAAAGGTTGAAACGCAATCTGCGGCTGCCCTATAAAACAAATTGCCAGTGCCTTCTTTTATTCTTTCGCACAACAGAGGGAGCCACTGCCTGAGATGCCCATGTAAAAATCCTTCCTGTTTTTCCACATAAGCCAGCGCTGTCTTAAAATCGTTTTTTCTAAGCGCCTCAATCTCTTTATATATCAAAAAGCTCATAAATTCAAGTTCTACAGCCACATGGTCCGGAAGTTCCTTGAAGTTTTCATCTCTCCCCAACCCCTCCTCTTCATACAGCTTAATAACCTCCATGGTTGAGTCGCCCATTACCCTTCTGCCTTCATCAAGGTATACAGAACCATACGGAGGCGCTATCAGTTCAGAAGGACCGACAAAAAGCTTTGCATATTCTGCAGCCAAATCTTCATCGCTATATTGTTTGATGTTGTTCTCCATAGCAGCAGAAAATCCCGAGGCGTCAGGAAAGATCTGCTTAAGAGTTGCGGTGAGATTGCTTAAAAGACCTTCTTTCAAAAACAGGTCTTTTTCAGGCAGATAAAAACATGCCGACAAAAATCTGTAACAATCGCTTCTGATCTTTTCACGGGAGCTAAATTCCCGAATGTCCACCTTCACC
>JASEHP010000030.1 GCA_030018605.1 Thermodesulfovibrionales bacterium | reverse complement strand
GGTGGGACTAACTTTAAACTCAAAATAGTTGTTCCGAAAATGTCGAGCAGGACAGCGCGTCTTGATTTATTTCTAAGGCTGATGCAGTTGAAACAAATGCAAAGATAAACAGGGCTGTTAAAATCTTGCACATCTTAACCCTCCCATGTTTCTGTCATTGCGAAGGCGATAGCCTGAAGCAATCTCAAAGCATGAGATTACTTCGCTTCGCTCGTAATGACACTTTAATTAATGCTGAAAAAACAATACCTAAAGGCAGATAAAGCTGTCAAGGTAATTTTCACATTGCCTTATTATTCATTACTCTTTATTATTTCAGTAATGAAAAAGGTCGGATTAATTTATGACGATATATTTCTTGCCCATGAAACTCCGCAGTGGCATCCCGAGTGCAAAGAGAGATTAATCGCAATCATTAATGCGCTTAAATCTTCTGACGCATGGGATAAGCTCATTCACATAAAACCCCGTAAGGCTGATTTCAACGACATTGAGGCTGTTCATACACACGATTACATTGAAAGGCTTAAGGGGATGAGAACCGGTTATGCCGACCCCGACACGTACATATCAGTCAATAGCCTCGAAGCCGCACTCTGCGCGGCAGGCACTGTAATGGAGGCAATAGACAAATGCAAAAAAGGAGAGGTTGAGAGGGCGTTCTGCGCTGTTCGTCCTCCGGGGCATCACGCAGAGGCAGACAGGGCCATGGGGTTCTGCATATTCAACAATGTCGCTGTCGGCGCAAGATACGCTCAGAAAATCGCTTACAATAAAATATTCATTATTGATTTTGACGTGCATCACGGAAACGGCACTCAGCACATATTTGAGGAAGATGACACTGTTTTTTATTTCAGCACCCATCAATATCCGCATTATCCGGGCACTGGGAGCAAAACCGAAACAGGCAGGGGAAAAGGCAAAGGGTTCACATACAATATTCCAATGAAGCACGGCTCAGGAGATAAAGAGTATTTTTCGGCATACAATGATATCCTTCCTCATCTTATAAAAAATTTTGGGCCCGATATGGTGCTTGTATCGGCAGGCTATGACATCCGCGTTGAAGATCCGCTTTCAGGAATAAGGGTTTCTGACGAAGGGATAAGGAGCATTGTGAACGGCATTCTTTCATCTGCTGATCGTTTAGCGTTTAGCGTTCAGCGTTCAGCGAAAAACTCCGAACTCCAAACTCCGAACTCCGATCTTCCAGTTATCTTTGCTCTTGAAGGAGGTTATGATTTGCAAGCCCTCGGCAAGTCGGTTTTACTGACAATCAAAGGGATGCTGGCATAGCCAAAACTACTCTTTAATCCTCTTGAAAACCAGAGAGGCATTTGTCCCGCCGAAACCGAATGAATTGGACATGACACAGTTGACTTCCATCTTCCTCGCCTTATGCGGCACATAATCCAGGTCGCACTGAGGGTCGGGATTATCAAGATTTATTGTCGGCGGCACAATATTATCTCTCATGGATAAAATGCATACAACAGCCTCAACGCCTCCTGCAGCGCCGAGAAGATGGCCTGTCATTGATTTTGTCGAACTTATTGCAAACTTATATGCATGGTCTTTGAACACAGTCTTTATGGCAATGCTCTCAAGCTCGTCCCCGTATTTTGTGGATGTGCCGTGAGCATTTATGTAATCAATATCAGAAGGAGCGATTCCTCCATCTTTTAAAGCAATAGCCATGCACCGCGCAGCGCCTTCTCCTTCCGGAGCAGGAGAAGTCATATGGTAAGCGTCTGCCGTCATTCCATATCCGGCAATCTCCGCATATATCCTCGCTCCCCTTGAGAGTGCGTGTTCAAGGCTTTCAAGCACTATTATGCCGACGCCTTCTCCCATCACAAAACCATCCCTGTCTGCATCAAACGGCCTGCTTGCCTTTTCAGGTTCATTGTTTCGTGTGGAAAGCGCCTTCATTGCATTGAAACCGCCTATTCCCATAGGCGTTATGACAGATTCGGTTCCGCCGGCAATCATGGCATCGGCATCGCCTCTCTGAATTATCTTAAATGCGTCGCCTATTGAATGGCTGCCGGTGGCGCATGCGGTCGCAACTGCGGAATTTGGGCCCTTGGCGCCATATTTCATGGACACGTGGCCGCCTGCAAGGTTTATTATGAGCATGGGAATGAAGAAAGGAGTTATCCTTCTTGGACCTTTTTCAAGAAGAATAGAGTGATAATATTCGATCGCCGGAAGGCCGCCCATGCCAGAGCCGATTATCACGCCGACCCTCTCAGCGTTGCTGTCCGTTATCTTTAACTCCGAATCCTTTACAGCCATATCCGAGGCTGCAATGGCAAGATGGATAAAGCGATCCATCTTCTTTATTTCCTTGGGCTCTATGTAGTTCTCAGGGTTAAACCCCTCTATCTCTCCTGCGATCTGCGTTGCAAAAGCCGAAGCGTCAAACCTGGTCAGTTTTCTTATCCCCGACCTGCCTTCAATAAGCCCTTTCCAGCTTTCTTCAACCCCTATCCCTACGGGTGTGATAAGCCCCACACCGGTTACAACAACTCTTCTCTTTAGCATTAGGATTTTTTACTGTTGATATACGCTATAGCGTCCTTGACCTTTGTTATCTTTTCAGCATCCTCGTCGGGAATCTCTATGCCGAATGACTCTTCAAATGCCATTACAAGCTCAACCGTATCCAGCGAGTCTGCGCCAAGGTCTTCAACAAAGGACGCCTCCGGCATCACCTCTGACGCATTGACGCCAAGCTGCTTTGATATAATCTCTTTTACCTTTTCTTCTACCATTATTACCTCCAAAATTTTTATACTATGATGCATGATACACGATACAAGATGCATGATATTTTTTCAGTAATCCTGAATCCTGAATCTTGCATCCTGTATCTTGTTACATATACATCCCGCCGTTGACGTGTATCACCTGCCCTGTTATATAACCTGCATCAGGCGATGCGAGAAATACTACGGCATTTGCAACATCCTCCGTCGCGCCGAACCTGCCAAGAGGAATCGCCATCTTCATCTCTTCCTTAACATTTTCAGGCAGGGCATCGGTCATGGCAGTTGTTATGAAGCCAGGCGCAACTGCATTTGCAGTGATTCCCCTGCTCGCATATTCTTTTGCAGTCGTCTTTGTCAGCCCTACCATTCCTGCCTTTGATGCGCTGTAATTTGCCTGTCCCGGGTTCCCCATGAACGCAACTACCGATGATATATTTATAATCCTGCCGTATCTCTGTTTTGCCATTATTTTAACCGCTTCTTTGGAGCAGAGAAACACGCTCTTCAGATTAATATTAATGACTGCATCCCAATCTTCTTCCTTCATCCTCATGATAAGCCCGTCTCTTGTTATCCCTGCATTGTTTACAAGGATGTCTATTCTACCATAGTCTTTTGCTATCTCTCCGAAGGCCCTGACCACTTCTTCCGACTTTGAGACATCAAGTCCTACCCCTGTTGACTTAACGCCCAGCTTTTCAATTTCAGATGCTGTCCCTTGGGCCTGTTCGCTGCTGATGTCGGCAATGACGATATTGACGCCCTTTCGCGCAAGCGCCTCGGCAATCGTCTTCCCTATCCCGCGTGCTCCGCCGGTAATTACCGCCACCTGACCTTTAAAATCCATTAATTCCTCCAAACAAAAAAACCGGCTATAATTTTAACAGAGAGTTCTATTTATTTTCCAGTCCTCTCAGAAAAATTTCCAATTAAAGACAGAAAAGCAAAATAAAATTTACAGATGAATCTTATCTCACAAAACCGGAAAAAACAAGTGTGATATATGTTATAATTTAAAACTGTAATGCACTATCTTATCACAGCAGTCTGATTTTTATGAAGAAAAAAATGCGCAAAAAAATAAGAAAGGCTTTATTCCCTGCAGGCGGGCTTGGCACAAGGTTTTTGCCTGCGACAAAGGCGTCGCCCAAGGAGATGCTCCCGATTGTTGACAAGCCGATGATACAGTATGCGATAGAAGAAGCAATCGCATGCAATATTGAAGAGTTCATAATAATCACAGGCAAGTATAAACGCGCCATTGAAGACCATTTTGACTCGGCATACGAGCTTGAAGAAAATCTCAGGAAGATGGATAAGAAAAAACTTCTCGATGAAATAACAAAACTCAACCATTTGAATTTCGCATACATAAGGCAGAAGGCAGCGCTCGGCCTGGGACATGCAATTCTCTGTGCAAGGCCGTTTGTAAAGGATGAGCCATTTGCGGTGCTGTTAAGCGACGATGTAATCGCTCCGGAAGAAACATTGCTGAGAGATATGCTGGGGCTGTATGAAAAACTTGGAGGTCCGATACTTGCGCTTGAAGAAGTTCCAATGACAGAGACACATAAATACGGCGTAATAGAGGGGAAACCTTGCGGCAAAGGGATATATAAAATCAACGACCTCGTTGAAAAACCCGCAAGGGGAAAGGCGCCATCCAACCTTGCAATAATAGGCAGATACATTCTCACCCCGCAGATATTCGGCGTACTTGAGAAACTGCCTCCGGGCAGGAGCGGAGAGATACAACTGACCGACGGACTTAAAAAACTTCTTAAAAAAGAACCCATTTACGGTTATCTTTTCAAAGGCAGGCGCTATGACGCAGGAGACAAATTCGGTTATCTTAAGGCAACGGTCAACTTTGCCCTGGAAAATTCAGAGGTATCGAAGCCGTTTGCGGAATATCTGCTTAATATAGCGGCGATGATTAAAAAAATAAAGGGGCAGGGATTCAGGCAAATTAACCCCGTGGATTCGCACCCGGTATTCAGGAGATAAGAATGGCAAAAGCAGCGGAAAAAGAAGAAAAAGAAAAAGAGATTGAAATTCCTCAAAGCCTTCCTGTGCTTCCTATAAGGGACATAGTTGTCTTTCCTTATATGATACTGCCTCTCTTTGTAGGAAGAGAAATGTCCATAAAGGCGATAGAACATGCGCTGAACACAAACAAAATGGTTATGCTCCTCACGCAGAGAGACCTTAATGCCGAAAATCCGTCGCCGTCCGACCTCTACCCTGTAGGCACTGTCGGGCTCATAATGAGAATGCTGAAACTCCCTGACGGGAGAGTCAAGGTTCTCGTGCAGGGGCTGACAAAGGCAAAAACAGTGAAGTTTCTCAAGGAAAAGCCGTTCTTCACAGCAAGCATAGAAAAAATAACAGATACTCAGCCCGAAGAAATAACAATAGAGACTGAGGCGATAATGAGGACTGTGAAGGAACAGATAGACAAAACAGTTTCCCTCGGCAAAACAATACTCCCTGACATTATGATTGTGATTGAAAATCTTGAAGACCCTGGAAAACTTGCCGACCTCATCGCCTCAAATATCGGATTAAAAACAGAGCAGGTGCAGGAAGTGCTTGAAATAACCGGGCCCGTCCAGAGGCTGAAAAAAGTCAGTGAAATACTGAGCAGAGAGATAGAGCTTCTGACAGTCCAGCAGAAAATCCAGACAGAAGTCAGGGGCGAAATAGACAAGAATCAAAGGGAATACTTCCTCAGAGAGCAGCTTAAGGCTATACAGAAAGAGCTTGGAGACATTGATGAGCGCTCGGAAGAGATAAAGGAATTCAAGAAAAAGATTTTGGAAGCAAGAATGCCTGAAAAAGTTCAGAAAGAGACAGAGAAGCAGCTTAAGCGCCTTGAGAAGATGCATCCTGACAGCTCCGAGGCAGGAACTGTAAGGACATATCTTGAATGGATGGTTGAACTGCCGTGGTCCAAGCAGACAAAAGACAATCTTGATATAAAAGCGGCAAAAAAAGTGCTTGATGACGACCACTACGATCTGGAGAAGGTAAAAGAGCGGATACTTGAATATCTCAGCGTAAGGAAACTGAGAAAAGAAAAGATGAAAGGCCCTATACTTTGTTTTATAGGCCCTCCCGGAGTTGGAAAGACATCGCTCGGGAAATCCATCGCAAGGTCGCTCGGCAGGGAATTCGTCCGCATGTCTTTGGGAGGAGTCAGAGACGAAGCCGAAATCAGAGGGCACAGAAGGACATATGTAGGCGCGCTTCCTGGCAGGATGATACAGGGCATAAAAACAGCAGGCACAAACAATCCTGTTTTCATGCTTGACGAGATTGACAAGATTGGAACGGACTTCAGGGGAGACCCCTCTTCAGCGCTTCTTGAGGTGCTGGACCCTGAACAGAACAACACATTTGTTGACCATTACCTTACGGTTCCTTTTGACCTTTCAAAGGTAATGTTCATAACAACAGGGAACCTTGTTGACACAATACCCGTCCCCCTGCGCGACAGAATGGAAATAATTTATCTCTCGGGATATACGACAGAGGAAAAGCTCGGCATTGCAAAAAATTATCTTGTCCCCAAACAGCTTGAAGAACACGGCGTAACAGATAAGGTATTGAGGATAACGGGTTCCGCAGTTCTCACTACAATATCACAGTACACAAGAGAGGCCGGCGTCAGAAACCTTGAAAGGGAAATAGCCAATCTCTGCAGAAAAGTTGCGAAGAAAATAGCAGAGGGAAAACAGAAAAAATTTCTTATAACAGGAAGAAATCTGCATAAATTCCTCGGTATTCCAAAATATCTTCAGGAAGAAGAGATGGAAAGAGACGAAGTAGGCGTTGCAACCGGCCTTGCATGGACCGAGTCAGGCGGCGACATAATCTATGTTGAGGCTACAACAATGAGGGGCAAAGGCAGCCTCACGCTTACAGGCCAGCTCGGCGACGTTATGAAAGAGTCCGCACAGGCGGCTTTAAGCTATGTTCGCTCAAGGGCTAAACTGCTCGGCATAAAGGATGATGTCTTTTCAAAAACAGATTTACACATACATGTCCCTGCGGGCGCAACACCCAAAGACGGGCCTTCGGCAGGCATAACAATGGCAACTGCAATTGCATCCGCGCTTACGGGAAAACCTGTAAGAAAGGATACCGCTATGACAGGCGAAGTAACATTGAGAGGAAGGGTGCTTCCAATCGGCGGGCTAAAGGAGAAGGCGTTGGCTGCAAAAAGAATGGGCATAAAACACATCGTCATTCCCAAAAGAAATAAAAAAGACCTTGAAGATATTCCGAAATATGTAAAAAAAGACCTTACATTCATTTTTGCCGACATAATGGATGATGTGCTTAAAGCAGCGCTGAAAACCAACAAGAAAAAGTGAACAGTGAACAGTTTTTCAACACCGTCATTCCCGCTTGTCTGGAATCCTTTATCCTGTCATTCCGACTTGTTCGGAATCGTTCAGAAAGATTGCGGACAAGCCGCAATGACAAAATAGGGACAAACCAGAATGACAAAAAAAGAATCGCTCAACTTAGATATTAATAACTGTTATGAAACTTTCTGACATCGGTGAATTATCCCTTCTAAAAACAATCCGCAAAAGATTTGCCGTAAAATCAAAAGATGTCATCGCCGGCATAGGCGATGACACAGCGGTAATAAAACCGCCCCGCAAAAATTTACTGGCAACCACCGATATGATGGTTGAAGGCATTCACTTTGACCTGAGACTTACTACACCGTATCAGCTCGGATTCAAACTCGTATCCATAAATGTCAGCGACATCTATGCGATGGCTGGAAAGCCACGGTATCTTCTGCTCGACATCGCAATGGATAAGAATACCGATCAGTCATTTGTTAAAAGATTCTTTGACGGCATACATGATGCTATGAAACTATATGGCGTTTCTCTTATAGGCGGAGACATCTCTTCCTCAAGGAAAGACATGGTCATTGCTGCAGCGCTCATAGGTGATGTGAAAAAGCATATAAAACGCTCAGGCGCAAAACCCGGAGACAGAATATATGTAACAGGGAACCTCGGGGATTCCGCATGCGGACTAAACGTCCTTAAGAAAATAAAAAAGACCGTTCCTATTGAGAACACCCCCTCCCTAACCCTCCCCCCTCGAGGGGGAGAGATGGGTGGGGGGGATAACTCTCAACTCTTAATTATTAAGTCTCAACTTTCAAAACTCGGATTGTCATGGAACACAGTCATGCCATTGCTCAGAAGGCATCTCATGCCTGAGGCAAGAAATCCGAAAGGGTTCGCTAAATATGCAACATCAATGATTGACTTAAGCGACGGGCTTTTTATTGACCTTACAAGGCTCTGCGACGAAAGTAAAACCGGCGCAAAGATATTCATGGGGCGCATACCTGTCTCAGGCAGGATGAGAACCGCGTCTTCTCTCATTGGGCTGGATGCCATGAAACTTGCCTGTTCAGGCGGAGAGGACTATGAACTGCTTTTTACTGCGCCACCGTACCCCCCATTAAGGGGGGGCGCAGGGGGAGTAAAAATCACCTGCATAGGCGAAATAACAAAGAAAAACAGAATCGTCGTTGATGCAGCAGGCAGAGAATCACAGCTAAAAGCAACGGGGTACCGGCACTTTGAAATTCAAAGATAGGCTCAGAGACATTTTAGCCATCAAGGATTCTCCTCACAGACTGGCAATTGCTTTTGCCGGAGGTGTTTTCATAGGCATGTCACCCCTGCTGGGCTTTCATACTATTCTCGGAATCGCAGCAGCCTGGATTTTCGGGCTGAACAGGATTGTCACAATCACAGGCGTATATATAACAAACCCGTGGACCATAGTGCCCATTTATACCTTCAGCACTTATATCGGCGCACAATGCCTCGGCATAAAGCAGGTAATCACTCAAATAGACTGGGCGCATGTCACATCCGGCAACTTCGGGCATGAACTAAAACCTCTGCTGATGCCTTTTGTCTTTGGCTCGCTTTTAGTTGGTTTCATCTCTGCTATTGTCAGCTATTTTATTATCTACCATGTGGTGAAAAGGGCACATTCTTATGGCGAGCCCCGTTAGAAAGAATTCAGCTTCACCCGTCAAGGATAAATTTCTGCAGTCAGGGCACTCTACAGGGGCAAATAAATTTTTCCTCATATCCCTCGGCTGCCCGAAAAACCTTGTTGACTCTGATACCCTTACGGAGAAACTCATCAGCAGCGGATTATCATGCGTTGATAATCCTGAAAATGCAGACATTCTTCTAATCAACACCTGCGGTTTTATAGAAGATGCAAAAAAAGAGTCTATAGCAGAAATCCTGAAACTCACTGAACTCAAGAAGGGTTCTCGCCACGGCGAGTCGCCCAAGGCGACAAAGCGCCTAATTGTGTTCGGATGTCTTGCAAAAAGGTACAGTGACGAACTTATCAAAGAGATGCCGGAGATAGACGCAATATTCGGAGTCGGAGAAGAGGAAAAAATAGTTGAGTACTGCAAGGAACTAAAAGGGATTAGGGATTTGGGATTAGGGATTAGCAAAACCAATCCCCAACCCCTAACAACTAACCCCCAATCTTACGCCTATCTCAAAATTGCGGAGGGCTGCAGCAGGAAATGCGCATACTGCGTTATCCCGTCAATCAGAGGAGAATACAAAAGCGCAGCGCCTAATGAAATCATGAAAAAGGCAGAGAGCCATATAAACGCAGGGATGAAAGAGCTTATACTGATCGCGCAGGATACTGCCTCCTACGGCAGAGAGTTCAAGGGATATGACATTGCAAATCTTCTTAAAGACCTATGCACAATACGCGGTGATTTCTGGATAAGGCTGCTATATGCTTATCCTGCGCCAATAAAAGACCCGCTCCTGAATGTAATTGTCGAAGAAAAAAAGATATGCAAGTACCTTGATATACCATTTCAGCACTCTGAGGACAGAATCCTGAAGCTCATGAAAAGAGGAGGCAGCAGAAAGGGATACCTGAACCTTATCAGAAAAATCAGGAACGCCATCCCTGATGTTGCTCTCAGGACAACATTCATCATGGGATTTCCGACTGAGACAGAAGATGAATTCAACTCTATGATGGATTTTATAGAAGAAGCGCAATTTGACAGGCTGGGCGCTTTTAAATATTCAAGAGAAGAAGGCACGCCTGCCGCGCAACTCAAAGGACATCTGTCAGAGACAATAAAAACCAGAAGATTTGATACAATAATGAAATGCCAGTCACGTATATCTTTAGAGAAAAACAAGAAACTGATCGGCAGAAAATTTAAGGCGATAGTTGACGAGATTGACAATGGGATAGCCATCGGCAGATTATACTCTCATGCGCCTGAAATAGACGGAGTGGTGATTATGGAAGATACACGATTCAAGATACAAGATGCAGGATACAAAATAGAAGATAAAAATCATGCATCGTGCATCGTGCATCATGCATCTTTGAAATTAAAGATTGGCGATTTTGTGACTGTTGAGATTACAGATGTTTATGACTATGACTTGAAGGGGATTATCGTAAAATGAGAAAAATTCCATGGCTGCACATAGTTCTTTTTATTGCCACGTTTTTTTCCACTCTTACAGTGGGCGTGCTGCAGACGCAGACAATTGAAGACATAATCAAAACTCCGTCAAAAATAACAGCCGGACTGCCGTTCTCGCTTGCCCTCATGCTTATACTTCTATGTCATGAGTTATCGCATTATATTGCCTCCAGAAAACACCATGTGAAGGCGACACTGCCCTACTTTATTCCAGCGCCGACATTAATCGGGACATTCGGCGCATTTATAAAAATGAAATCTCCCATCACTACAAGAGAAGCGCTTATAGACATTGGCGCATCAGGGCCGATAGCAGGCTTTATAGTCTCGCTTCTGGCAGTTATCATAGGACTTCCGCTGTCCAAGATAATAGTTGCAAAGGGGCTTGAAGGCAGTCTTGCTCTCGGAGACTCTCTGCTTTTCTCTCTTCTTTCGCGGTTAATTCTCGGCGAACTTCCTGAATCATACGATGTGCTTTTGCACCCTGTAGCATTTGCCGGTTGGATAGGTTTTTTTGTGACTGCGTTAAATCTTATTCCCGTTGGACAGCTTGACGGAGGTCACATTGCGTATGCCTTATTGGGCGGAAAACATGAGAATATGTCAAAGATACTTGTCCTTTCCATGCTGATACTCGGTTTCTTATTCTGGGAGGGATGGATTATATGGGCAATACTGCTGATTATTCTGGGGCTTAGGCATCCGCCTGTCATGTACTGGGAAGCGCCTCTGGACAGCAGAAGAAGGCTCATAAGCTGGATTACGGCAATAATATTCGTCCTTACATTTATTCCCGTGCCGTTTACGGTAATGATGAAATAATTCCCTTGATTTTTATTGCTGTTTAAATCAAAATAATAGCGAATAAATCAAGAGCTTAAAGTATCTTCATTTTAAATTTTGCAATTCCCTGTAGCTTGCTACAGGGTTACCTTATTTCCCTCTCCCCTTGTGGGAGAGGGTTAGGGTGAGGGGTAATAAGATGCTGTTTTGTTCACCCTCCCCTTAGTCCCCTCCCATCAAGGGAGGGGAGATTTTGGGATACCCCGCAGCTTGCTGCGGGGAGGTTCATTTTTTCACTTTAAACTTTTTCGCCTCAGGTCGCCTCGGGCGACTCGCTGAGGAGAGCGAACCCGTCCGAGGCGGGCAGCTTTTAACATACAAACCACAAGGAGACCCTCAGATGAAAGTAATTCTCAAAGAAGACGTGAAGAATCTCGGCAAGATGGGCGATATTGTCAATGTAGCCGAAGGCCATGCAAGAAATTTTCTTATCCCCAAAAAACTGGCAGTGGAGGCAGTCACGGGAAACATAAAGGAGCTTGAGCACCAGAAAAAGGTGATTCAGGAAAAGGCAAAGAAACAGAAGGACTCGGCGCAGACGCTTTCAGAGAAAATATCATCGCTTAACCTGTTCATAAAGGCAAAGGCAGGTGAAGAAGAAAAGCTCTTTGGCTCCATAACCTCAATGGACATCGCCGCAGCGCTTAAGAATGAAGGCATAGACATAGACAAGAAAAGAATATCCGTAGAAGAGCCTATTAAAAGGCTCGGCTCTTACACAGTAGGCGTAAAGGTTCACCCTGAGATAACAACACAACTGAATATTACTGTAATCGCGGAATAATGAAAAATACAGACCTGACAACAAACAATCTGCCGCCTCAGAACATTGAGGCAGAGCAGTCTGTCCTCGGCGCAATCATGATAGAAAATGACGCGTTTCCGAAAATCATCGAGATTATCACGCGTGAAGATTTTTACAGAGAAGCGCACAGGAAAATTTTTGATGCGATGATAGAACTCTTTGAAAAAAACGAGCCTATTGACCTGATAACAATCTCAGAAGAACTCAGGAAAAGAAACGACCTTGACGCAGTGGGCGGAGAACCATATCTTTCTGCCCTTGCAAGCCAGGTTCCCACCGCTGCGAACATAAAATATCATTCAAAGATAATCCGCGAAAAATCTCTCATGAGATCACTCATAAAATCCGCCTCTGAAATTGCAGGCAAGGTTTACGAAGACAACATGGATGCCGACGAACTTGTTGATAATGCAGAGAGAATAATCTTTAACATATCAGACAAACGGATAAAGGCATCCTTTGTAACTTTGAAAGACCTGATAAAGGGCAGCTTTGAGACTATAGAGTACCTTTATGACAAGAAGAGCGCAATAACAGGCATTGCGTCAGGGTTTACACAGGTGGATGAGCTGACATCAGGATTTCAGAGAGGCGACCTGATAGTAATAGGCGGAAGGCCGTCTATGGGAAAAACAGCGTTCAGCCTGGATATTGCCCGTTATGTCGGTGTTGAACTGAAAGAACCTGTCGCCATATTCAGTCTGGAAATGTCAAAGGAACAGCTTGCACTGAGGATGCTCTGTTCAGAAGCAAGGGTTGATTCCAACAGCGTAAGAAAAGGTTTCATAAGAAAAGATGATTGGAGCAAACTCACCAATGCCGCAGGGAAACTCACAGAGGCGCCTATCTTCATAGATGATTCCTCAAATATAAATGTCCTTGAGATGAGGGCTAAAGCGCGGCGGCTTAAACTTGAACACAAGGGGTTAAGCCTGATAGTAGTGGACTACCTCCAGTTGATGAGAGGTAGAGGAGGCTTTGACAAGAACAGAGAACAGGAGATCTCCGAGATATCCCGCTCTCTCAAGGCGCTGTCCAAAGAACTTGGAGTGCCTGTTATTGCGCTGAGCCAGCTAAACAGGGGCGTAGAGCAAAGGAACGACAAGAGGCCTAATCTCTCTGATTTGAGGGAGTCAGGCGCAATAGAGCAGGATGCAGATGTCATAATATTCCTCTACAGGGATGAATTCTACAATAAGGATTCTAATGACAGGGGCAAGGCGGAGATCAATGTTGCAAAGCAGAGAAACGGACCAACCAGAACAATCAACCTCGCATTCTTCCCGCATTACACAAGGTTTGAAAATTATAGCGACAGGGAATATAGCGAAACCGAAGAGGTTTTTTGATGTCATTGCGAGGAGTATAGATTCCTCGTCTGTCATTGCGAGGGACGAAGTCCCGAAGCAATCTCAAGACAGACTCGGAACAGGCTCCGCAATCTCAAAAGATAAGATTGCCACGCCTTCGGCTCGCAATGACGGAGTAGAGGTGTTCTAAGG